>DATHNR010000320.1:0-10505 GCA_035485835.1 Puia sp. | reverse complement strand
TCGATATGTTTGTGGCTGAAAAAATTGGATTGTTCAAATTGGATATTGTCAGTCAGCGTGGTCTTGGTCATATCCGGGAGACGATGGACCAGGTAAAAAAGAACAAAAACATTACAATTAATATCCATGAAATTGAAAAATTTAAAAATGACCCCAAGGTGGCTGATCAAATCAGGAAAGCTGATACGATCGGGTGTTTTTATATTGAAAGTCCTGGTATGCGTCAGCTATTAAAAAAACTGGAATGCGATGATTATCTCACTCTGGTTGCAGCCAGTTCCATTATCCGGCCCGGGGTAGCCCAAAGCGGCATGATGAAACAATATATTTACCGTTTTCATAATCCAAACGATTTTGAATATATCCATCCTAAAATGAAGGAGTTACTGGCAGAAACTTTCGGGGTCATGGTTTACCAGGAAGATGTGATCAAGGTGGCGCACCATTTCGGTGGTCTTGACCTTTCTGAAGCCGATATTCTGCGCCGGGCGATGAGCGGAAAATATCGTGGAAGAAGTCAGTTTGAGGAAATTAAAAAAAAATACTTTAAAAACTGCCGTGAAAGAAATTATTCCGAATCCGTCTTAACAGAAGTTTGGCGTCAGATAGAAAGTTTCGGGGGTTATTCTTTCAGCAAAGCACATTCAGCCAGTTTCGCAGTAGAAAGTTATCAGAGTCTTTTTTTAAAAACATATTTTCCTGTTGAATTTATGGTTTCTGTTATCAATAATTTCGGAGGGTTTTATTCCCGCGAACTTTATTTTCATGAATTAAAAAGAACAGGTGCACACATTCAGGCACCCTGTCTTAATCAAAGTGAATACCTTACAATGGTTACCGGAACAACGGTATACATGGGTTTTATTCATGTACAGGGTCTTGAAGAACAATTAATGGTAACTGTAATTGAAAACAGAAAACAGGGCGGCCTGTTTCTCAATCTGGCAGATTTCATTGAAAGAATCTCGCCGGGAATTGAACAATTGAATATTCTGATCCGGATAGGAGCTTTCCGGTTTTGTGGCAAAACAAAAAAGGAATTATTATGGGAGGCTAATTTTCTACATAAAAAAAATACAGAAACATTCAGTTCAGGATTTCTTTTCCGCGAACAACCTCAGCAATTTCATCTTCCCGAGCTGATGCAACATCCTTTGGATGATGCGCTGGACGAAATCGAATTACTCGGATTTCCACTTTGCAATGTTTTTGAACTTTCCATGGAAGATCCACTGAGTTTTTTACCTGCACGTGAACTTTCTCTTTATCCTGGTAAATTAGTCTCTGTTTTGGGTTATCTGATAACATCCAAGCCCGTGAATACAATTACAAATGAAACGATGCATTTTCATACTTTCCTTGATTCGGAGGGAGAATGGCTTGATTGCATTTTTTTTCCCGGTATATCCCGCTATTATCCTGTAACTGGCAAAGGATTTTATGCTATGAAGGGGAAAGTGGTAGAGGAGTTTGGTGTTTATTCTGTTGAAGTAACAGAATGCCGAAAAATCGGTTTAAGGGAAAGAAATGCTTTCCCAAATAAGCTAAAAACAGACAGCTTAAAGCCTAAGACACAGTTCCCAATTTTGGAAGTTAAAAACTAGCGGATAATAACAATTCTTTATAAAACAAACGCTTAACTTCACTTTCTGAAATCCTATGTAAAGGCCGCCATAATTATTTACATACTCTTATATGCGCGGCAAGGGAAAATATAAATTTAAAGTGATCAACGGTGTTCTTTCCTGGAAGAATGATGAAATGGAAAGATTCGTACCCGTTTCGGCAGAAATTCTTACGCGGGTGATCTTGCTTTATGAAAAGGAATTTAAAAACGGAATCAGGATCTGGAAACAATTGGCAGAAAACGAGAATCTTGATTTAATCAATGTACAGGATGACCCCCTTCTTCATGAACTCGCAAGCTGGATGGAACAATTACAGGCAATTTTTTCAAATACGGAGCCATACCGCGAAAAAGAGAATTGGATCGACAACCAGATCCATTTAAACTGACTGAACCGCTTCTTTTCTCAGACAATTCAATGTGATAATGAAAGATGTACCATTTCCTTCTTCACTGATAACTTCAATTTTTCCTTTGTGATTTAGTATGATATTTTGACTGTTGGTCATACCCAGTCCGTTCCCATTTGTTTTCGAAGTGAAGTAAGGGTCAAAAACTTTTGCCATCGTTTCTTCGTCCATACCTTTTCCATTATCCCGGATAATAATGATGCAATTTTCGCCCGAGTAGGTAGTCTCGATAGTCAGACAACCATTTTCACCGGTAATGGCTTCCATTGCATTGACGATAATATTCAAAATTGCGATCTTCATCCGGGAGCGGTCTACATTCAGCCAGATTCTTTCATTTGAATATTTTTTTTCAATTCGCACCCGGTTCAGTTGAGCCCGGTCAAATGCTTCATTCAATGATTCATCCAGCAAAACATCCACGCGGATTTCTTCATATTGCAAATCCGTAAATTTTGTTGCAGAAAGAAGTTCATTAATAAGTTCATTGATCCGCCGTGAATTTCTTGCAATGATATCCAGGAATAATTTTTTATCCTCACCGTCCAGGTTATCACTTTCAAGGTGGTTGGCGGAGAGATCAATATTGGTAAGCGGATTGCGGATCTCGTGCGCAATTACCCGGGCAACACGTCCCATACTCGTAAATCTCTCCAGGCTTCTTAATTCCAAAAGTTCCTGGTTGGCTGAAGCAAGTTCTTTAACCCTTTTTTCGAGCTGATCATGATAAGATTCGGCCTGTATGGTAGCTTTTTTCTTTGCCTGACTTTCCATATTAAAAGTGACCAGGGAATAGATTATGAGTAAACCGGAAACCAAACCTGCACCAATGATAATCCAGAATACTATTTTACTGTAAAAAATTACTCTTTGTGTTCTTAAATTAAGTAATCTGTTTTCATTCACAGTTATAGAATCAGAAAACTGCTCGATTGAATCGATAAGTTTATTATTTTGCTGTTCTCTGGTTCGGATAGAATCATTAATCTGAAAATTATTTTTGTTTAGAATTCCCAGTTCCTCATCCAGTATATTGTATCTTTTTACAATAATATCGTGCATCGATTCAAGCCTGGATTTTTCCTCAGGATTATCACTTACACTTTTCGATAAAACCTGGAAGACAGAATCCACCAACGTCCGGCTCTCTTTATAGTCCAGGAGATAAGTCTTTTGTTTTTTGAGAAGGTATTCGCTCCAGCTTATTTCTGCATCCTTTAAATTGGAATTGAGAATAGCAAGTTTATTAATCACTTCCCGGGTATGACCAACCCATTTGTTCTGTTTTCTAAGCTGGATGAAGGATGAGAGCGAAAGAAAATAGCAAAGGAGCAGCAATATAAAAGCTGCCAGATAACCACTCCTGATCTTTTTAGGAAAATCAAATTTCATCGGCTCTCTGTTATTCCTCTGCTTCTCTGAAATTACAAAGAATTACATCATAATGAAAGTTCAGTGTAAAGTGTATATCTGATCTATACGAGCAGCATAGCATCTCCGTAACTAAAAAAACGATATTTATCCTTAATAGCTCTTTTATAAGCTTCCATGGTAAGATCGTATCCGGCAAAAGCACACACCATGATGAGCAGACTGGTTTTTGGAAGATGAAAGTTTGTGATAAGTGCATCTGCAATATTGAACTGATATGGCGGATGTATAAAAGTGTTGGTCCAGCCTTCTGAAGGTTTCAAGAGTTTTTCAGCTGTGAAAGAAGACTCCAATGCACGCATGGTAGTAGTTCCCACTGAACATATCCGATGACCTCCCAGTCTTGCTTTATTTACGATTTTGCATGCTTCTTCATCAACCCTGTAATATTCAGCATCCATCTTATGTTTGCTCAGGTCTTCCACTTCGATTGGACGAAAAGTTCCCAAACCTGTATGAAGCGTGGCTTCAGCAAAACGGATTCCTTTTATTTCAAGTCTTTTAATCAGTTCTTTACTGAAATGTAATCCTGCTGTTGGCGCGGCAACGGCACCCTCATGTTTTGCATAAACAGTCTGATATCTTTCTTTATCTTCTTCATCAGGCTTACGTTTGATGTATTTTGGAAGTGGCGTTTCCCCGAGAATTTCCAGCACCTGGCGAAATTCATCGTCTGAACCATCCCATGAAAATCGAATGGTACGCCCGCGACTGGTTGTATTATCAATTACTTCGGCCACTAATTCGTCATTGTCGCCAAAATAAAGTTTATTACCAACACGGATTTTCCTGGCCGGGTCAACGATTACATCCCATAACCTGTTTGGTTTATTGAGTTCACGAAGCAAAAACACTTCAATTTTAGCGCCTGTTTTTTCCTTGCGACCATACATCCTGGCAGGAAATACCTTGGTATTATTTACAACAAAAACATCCTTATCATTGAAATATTCTATAACATCTCTGAAATGTTTGTTTTCAATTTGTCCGGTTTTCCGGTGAACAACCATCATTCGGCTGTCTTCTCTTCTTTTAGCGGGATGCTGGGCAATCAGATTGAGGGGCAGGTCGAATTTAAACTGGGAAAGCTTCATTCAGTATGAAATTTTAAATAGTCCCCGGTACATGAGTCGAATGAAGCTGAGAATAACTGGTCAGTCAAACCAGGTCTTACGGCACCCGATTCTGTCATGTTACGGCATAATTTTACAAGTGTGCAAAGGTAATATAAAAAGCTTAAAGCCCAATGCTAAAAGCCTAAAACTTTTATGCTGATCTATTAAAAATTCCCTATCGTGATATATTTATTGGTTTAGGGCTTTAGGCTTTAAGCTTAAAAAGGCTTTAGGCCTTTTCCAGGGATAGCTTCAATTAAGGATCTCGTATAGTCAGTCTTTGGATTCAGGTAAATTGTTTCCACATCACCTGATTCTACAATTTTCCCTTTTTCCATTACCATAACCCTGTCACACAGGTAACGGATAACGGATAAATCATGTGAAATGAATATGGCTGTAAATCCAAGGTTTTCCTTCAGGTCCCGGATAAGATTCAAAACCTGTGCCTGTACACTTACATCCAATGCAGATACTGATTCGTCGAAAACCACGAAATGCGGATCCAGGATCAATGCTCTTGCAATTACAATTCTTTGTCTTTGTCCCCCGGAAAACGCGTGGGGATATCGACTGAAATATTCGGGCTTCAAATCTACTTTTTGCAATAATTCTATCACGCGACGCTTTCTATCTAATTTCCCGCGTGATTCATGCACTTTAAGGGGTTCCGATATAGCCGGACCAATCATTAACCTCGGATTCAGTGATGAATAAGGATCCTGAAATACAATCTGAATATTTTTTCTGAACTCAAGTAGTTCAGACTTATGCATAGTAAGCAATTCCTCCCTCCCATATAAGATACTTCCATGATATGGCTTATTCAAACCAAGGAGTGCACGACCCAATGTTGTTTTACCCGACCCGGATTCACCAACTATCCCAAGGGTTTCACCCTTATAAACCTCAAAATTGATATCTTTAACTGCGTCCACCCAGTGTTTTTCTCTTCCCGTCCAGGTTTTACCTGAAGAATACCGCAGGTGAAGTCCTTGTACTTTCAATAAAATTTCAGGCTCAACTCCCGAATTATTTTTCGATTCTGTAAGAAGAGATTTATTTAAAATTGTTTGCCCGGATTTAACCTTTAAGGATAATCCAGACATATTTTGATAAGATTCTGAAGGATTAATTTCCAGAAAATCTGAAACAACAGGAAGCCGCTCACTATTTGTGTGTAATGAGGGCCTGCACATAAGGAGTCCCCGTGTGTAGGGATGCCGTGGATGGTCAAACATCTCTTTAACGCGACCAGATTCCACAACCCTTCCGCGCAATACAACCAGGGCACGGTCTGCCATGTCTGCAACCAATCCCAGATCATGGGTAATGAATATCATACCCATATTTTCAGAGCGGAGCAATCCTTTCAAAAGATCCAATATCGTTTTTTGAACTCTTACATCCAGAGCAGTTGTTGGTTCGTCACAAATCAAGACAGAAGGGTTGCAACTAATGGCCATGGCAATCATAACACGTTGTCTCTGTCCCCCGCTTAATTGATGCGGATACTTGGAAAATACCCTTTCAGGTTCCGGCAATTGTACTTTCTCGAATAATAATAAAGCGACAGATTTTGCATTACTGCGATTCAGTTTCTTATGTAACATTAGTGGTTCACAGAGCTGTGCACCACAGGTCATGACGGGATTTAATGAAGTCATAGGTTCCTGAAAAATCATGGCCAGCTTGTTTCCCCGGTATGTGCGGAATTTTTTCTCTTCCATGCCCAGGAGTTCTATTTCATCCTTTCCATCCGGAGAAAATAAAATGGAGCCATGTTTCACCCGGGCAGCCTTGCTCAATAAATTCATCAGGGTGAGCGACATGACCGATTTACCGGACCCTGATTCGCCAACTACTGCGAGCATTTCCCCTCTGTTTAACTCAAATGAAAATTCATTTAATGCAGGCTCAGAAGATTCCAATTCCGGAAATTCAACAGTAATATTTTTTATATTAAGGAGTGGAAGCAAGGGAATAATTAAAAACGAAGGTGTCTGACAGTTAATCCACCGTTTATAAGTTGTTTGAGAGAATCAATTCCAATTTTTAAATGGGTTTCCACAAAATCACCTGTTACCCGCTGATCACTTTCCGCAGTTTTTACTCCATCGGGAATCATAGGCTGATCACTTACCAGCAAGAGTGCTCCGGTTGGGATCTTATTATAAAAGCCGACAGAAAAAATAGTGGCCGTTTCCATATCGACTGCATATGCTCTTATTTTTTTAAGGTATTCTTTAAAAACATCATCGTGCTCCCAGACTCTTCGGTTGGTAGTATAAACAGTACCAGTCCAATAGTCCACTCCGAATTCGCGGATTGTTGTGGAGATTGCTTTTTGCAATGCAAAAGCCGGAAGAGCAGGTACTTCCGGAGGAAAATAATCGTTGGAAGTTCCTTCTCCCCGAATGGCTGCAATGGGCAAAACAAGGTCACCCAGTTTGTTTCTTTTCTTTAGCCCACCGCATTTACCCAGGAAAAGTGCGGCTTTTGGAGATATGGCACTGAGCAGATCCATGATAGTCGCAGCTGAAGGGCTCCCCATTCCAAAATTTATAATGCTTATATCACCCGCTGTTGCGCATTGCATGGGTTTGTCTTCACCGATTATTTTCACTTTATGCATTTCTGCAAACAAATGAACATAATGGGAAAAATTGGTCAGCAAAATATATGTACCAAAATTTTCCAATTTCTCACCTGTATATCGGGGAAGCCAGTTACTGACAATTTCTTCTTTTGTTTTCATAAATTCATTCCGGGATTCATATAAATAAATCAGCAGCCAATCAACATTCTGTAATTTAGCAAATAGTTGAGGTATGATTAAAATCTATTACCCTCATTTTGCTTTCAAGATCAAAGAAGAGGAATCCTTAAAGGAATTCATTTTTGATGAACAAAGGAAACAATGGGTGCGTCTTACTGAAGAAGAATGGGTGCGGCAAAATTTTGTCCAATACCTGCTCCAGGTTAAAAAATACCCGTCGAGTTATATTGCTGTTGAGAAAAAAATGAAGCTCGGCGAAATGAATAAACGATTTGATATTCTAGTGTTCGACAAAGCTGCGAAACCCTGGATGATGATAGAATGTAAGGCTATGAACAAACCTTTGGATAAAACGGTTCTCTGGCAGGCACTTCACTATAATCTTGCCATTCCGGTTAAATATCTGGTTATAACCAACGGACAGCAATGTCATGCTTACAAAAAAGCTCCTTTGGATTTCGAAGAAATGAATGTTTTGCCATCTTATGATGAGTGATAAGCCTAAAGCCTAAAACCAATGTGGAATAAAGCAAATGAATAAAATTTCTATTCAGAGTACTAAAAAGTAGTTTTAGGCTTTAAGCTTTAGGCCTCTCTTAAGGGAAAATGCCAAGTTCAGCATATGAAGTTCCCACTTTATTAATCGCAACTACATAAGCCGCCGTGCGCATATCAGGAATGGTTGGATTATTCTTCCAGCATTGCATGATTTCGTGCGTAGCTGTAATCATGGTTTCTTCAAGACCACTATATACCAGGTCGGCTTCTTCAGCACCATGCATGATAAATTCTCTTTCTTTGGAACGTACATTTTTACCTGTGAGTTCTTCCAGCTGTCCCAGAATATGCGTATTCATATTTTCAGTAAATCGCTTTTCCATACGGCCATAACGCACATGACTAAGGTTTTTCAGCCATTCGAAATAAGAAACCGTTACGCCGCCTGCATTCAGATACATATCCGGTATAACCAATACACCTTTTTTGATAAATACTTCGTCCGCTTCGGGTGTTAGTGGGCCATTCGCAGCTTCCCCTATGATTTTTGCTTTTACACGTGGGGCATTTTTGCCATTTATCACATTTTCCAAAGCTGCCGGTATGAGGATGTCACAGTCAAGTTCGAGGGCGTCAGTAGATTTTTCTATATTAGTCGCACCCGGAAAATTTAAAATTGAACCGGTTTTTTTACGGTGCTGAAAAACTTCTTCTTCATTCAATCCCGCCGGATTTGTTATCGCGCCTTCATATTCTGCCAGTCCAATCACTTTTGCACCTCCCTCACGAAAGAATTTTGCGGCATGGTATCCCACATTTCCAAGTCCCTGTACTACAACTCTTTTGCCTTCTACACCGGTTTGCAGGCCTAACCTGTCCATCGTTTCCCGGATATGGCAAACTTCACGAACACCATAATATACGCCCAGCCCTGTTGCCTCCCTTCTCCCGCGCACACCACCCTGGGTTACCGGCTTGCCAGTGACACAGCCGAGAGCGTCAATTTCACCCGGCCGCATACTCATATAAGTGTCCAGTATCCAGGCCATTTCTCTTTCTCCCGTGCCGTAATCAGGAGCAGGTACGTCAGTTCCAGGACCGATAAAATTCTTTTTTATTAATTCCGAAGTATACCTGCGGGTGATCTTTTCCAGATCATATGCCGAATACTTCTTCGGATCGATTGCAATACCCCCTTTCGCCCCTCCGAACGGAACATTTACAATAGCGCATTTATAGGTCATCAGTGCGGCCAGAGCCATAACTTCATCGAGGTTAACGGAAAGTGCAAAACGGATACCGCCCTTGCAGGGTGTTTTATGATGGGAATGCTGAACACGGTATGCTTTGATCACTTCTACCTTATCCCCTATTTTAACGGGGAAGTACATGCGATAAACAGCGTTGCATTGTTTGATCTGTTCAAGGATTCCGGGGTCCCAATTTGTATACGGGGTTGCTTTGTCGAAACTTTTTTCGACCGCTTCAAAAAATTTATATTCATTCCTGGCAGCCATACATCGTTATTTTATATAGAATTATTTGTGTACAATATTTAGCTTTTATTTTTTTCCATGCGGCTCATTTTCCTGTCAAGTTGAATAAGGTAGATAAAAATTCCGGCGAGAATAATCAGCAATACTGTTACTACCACATATATTTTACCATTGGAGCGCATCAGTTCTGCCATTTGAGGTTTTTCATGCTGCGTGCTATCCTGTGCATTGCCGGTGAGCATACCTAGCGTGAAGTAAGCAAAAAACAAAAAACGCAGAGATATTTTAACCATGAAGCTCGTGTTTTAAAGAAAACAATTGTAAGCGGATCCGCAAGGTGGAAATCCAGACACCCAGCAAAGTCCAGCCTGGAACCGCACCAAACCAGAATACCTTGCGCATGTGGCTGTCTATATCATTAGTATCCAATGCAGGATTGCCCATGCCGCCTGGATGGAGGCTCTCCACCATTCGAGGGATGATCCAAATGGTTGGGAAAAGCATGGCAAAAGCAAATACATTATATACAGAACTGATCCTTGCAGATTTATCGATATCCGTTAATGAATTCCGGAGAACAAAATAAGCCAGATAGATCAGCAGGGCGATTGCCGCACCAATCTGCTTTGGATCATTACTCCAGAAAGCTCCCCAGGCATATTTTGCCCATACAGATCCTGTGAGAAGTCCAAGCAACCCGAAAACGATTCCGGTTCTGGCATATTCAACAGCATAAATATCATCGACGGGTTTATTATGTCTTAAATACCTTACGGAATAGATAACAGAGATGATGAAAAAAATCATCATGCCAAACCACATCGCTACATGAAAATAGAGATTGCGTATGGTTTCATTCAGAATCGGTTTAGCAGGAACATAGCCCAAAAAACCGGCTGTGAATGTATAAAGAAGAAAAATGATACTCAGTATTTTCCACCAGTTCTTACGAAGCATATGGTTAATTGAAGAGGGGCAGGGATACCGGTTATTTCCGGCAGGCAAAAATAGGATATGGCAGTCAAACCTGGAAATATGCTTAACGCTCAACGCGTAACGCCTAACGCGTAACGCCTAACGCCTAACGCGTAACGCGTAACGCGTAACGCTTGAAGTAATTTTTAATTGAATTTCACTCCCATACTCCCA
>DATHNR010000319.1:0-6757 GCA_035485835.1 Puia sp. | reverse complement strand
CGGTACGGATGCAGTATGGAGGATTCCATACATGTTAAATATTATACCGGCCCGGATATTTATGTGCCGAATGCATTTACACCCAACGACGACGGAATTAATGATGTACTCAGGCCCATCCCGGTTGGTATTTCCAAACTGAATTATTTCAGGGTATTCAACAGGAACGGCCAGCTTGTCTTTCAGACATCACAGGCAGGGCAGGGTTGGGATGGACGAATTAACGGAGACCCCGCTGATATGAACACCTATGTTTGGGAAGTAAAAGGAATTGATTATACAGGAAAAACAATTTTCAGAAAAGGAACTGCAGTGCTCATAAGATAATATGCTTCAGGAAAACCTTTCCGGATCGAAGGCATCTATTTTTACCGAAGGTGTGCAACCATTTGCTAAATCTGCTACGACTTTTCCCGTCGAAGTACCAAGGCCAAGGCCCATCATGGAATGTCCGCCGGCAATGATCATGTTTTTTATTTTTTTACTGAAACCAATATAGGGGAGGCCATCTGCCGAGCATGGTCGAAATCCATACCATATATCTTTTTTATCCGGCAGCTCCAGTTTAATTCCGGGAATATATTTAGTAACTGATTCGACAATGCCCTGCACTCTGTTTAAATTAATTTCCCTGTTCACTGCTGCTATTTCCATGGTGCCGCCATATCTCATATAACCATTCATTGGGGTGATGGCAACCCTCGCTTCGCAAAGAATAGCAGGGATATTCAATTTTTTCTCCGGATTCTTTTTGGTGATGGAATATCCCTTGCCAGGCATGAGGGGAATATGTATTCCTGCCATTTTACACAGACCAGGTAACCAGGAACCTCCACTAACAATGAATAAATCTCCTTCAAAGTTTTCCTTCTCCGTATGAATTTTATTTACTTTCTCATGGACGATTTCGATAGCTGTAACTGCAGCATTTGTTTTTATTTCGCCACCATTATTTTTTATACTCTGAATCAATTGCTCCATGAGTTTGACAGGATATAAGTGTGCGTCACAATGATAATGCACGGCACCCAGTATATCCAGTTCGGTTTCCGGCTCCAGGGACTGCACCTGATCTTTTGAAAGAACCTCTGCATCCAAACCAAGGGACCTCGCAGTTGCTGCAAGATGTGCTTCTTCTTCAGCAGCCTTCTCCGTTTTATAATATACCATGACCCCCTTGTGTTCAAGCGCAAAATCAAATCCGGGCTGCTTTGCAAGTTCATCATACAATTCAGAGCCCAGTAAACTAAGGTCCCGCAAATAAGGAGCGCCATGTTCTACATTCTTTTTATTGGCATGACGGACAAATAATATTCCCCAGTTTATAAGCTGCATACTCAGTGCGGGTTTTATATAAAAGGGACTTTTGCTATTGAACATCCATCTGAAACCTTTTGAAATAATCCCGGGAGATGCAAGTGGTATAATATGACTTGGAACAATATAGCCGGCATTTCCAAAAGAACAGTTATTGGTTAAATCGTCCCTTTCAACTACGGTTACCTGCCATCCGCTTTTTTGTAAATAGTAAGCAGAACATAACCCAATAATTCCTCCGCCAATGATAACTGCCTTCATGAAGTATTATATTTTCTTACAGTACCTGAAAACCATAAGCATAAGGATCATCCTCATTATCAATACTGATTGTGTTGTGGCCGTAAATCCGCGCCCAGCCTTCAATGCCGGGTTTGATGGCGGGTTTACCTGCGATGGTAGTCTCTTCTTCTATCGTACCGTTGAATTTTGAACCGATAATACTTTCGTGAATAAAGAGATCTCCTTTTTTCAATCTTCCTTTGGCATACCATTGCGCCATTCTTGCCGAAGTGCCCGTTCCGCAGGGGCTGCGGTCAATGGCTTTGTCTCCGTAGAAAACGGCATTTCTCGCCGTAGATGTTTTATCCATCACGGCGCCTGTCCATAATATGTGAGAACATCCATGAATGGTCGGATCTTCAGGATGCACGAATACATATTTTTCATTTATACATTTTCGCAATTCCCTGGCCCAGCTTATCAGTTTATCCGCAGGATAATGTTCAAGTCCTTTAAAATTCTTCTGCACATCTACAATCGCATAAAAATTTCCACCATAAGAAACATCAAATACCAGTTCACCCAATTCAGGACATTCTGCAGTTCGTTCTGTTGCTGCTAAATATGAAATGACATTAGTGAGTTTTACAGATTTTACTTTATCACCCTCCATTTTATATTCTACAGAAATCACACCAGCCGGTGTTTCCATTCGTACAAAGCCCGGTTTCTTTGGAATGATCAGTCCTTCTTCAATGCCAATGGTTATGGTGCCAATGGTTCCATGTCCGCACATGGGCAGGCATCCGCTGGTTTCAATAAACAAAACGGCTATGTCATTGGCAGGATCATGTGGCGGGTATAAAATACTTCCGCTCATCATATCATGTCCGCGTGGTTCAAACATGAGTCCTTTCCGTATCCAGTCATATTCTTTTAAAAAATGCTGGCGTTTTTCACTCATTGAATTTCCTTTCAATACAGGTCCTCCGGATACAACCAGTCTTACAGGATTACCACAGGTATGCGCATCAATGCAAACGAATTTATTTGAAGACATATTTATTCAATAAGAATTAGTCTCAGATGCCTTCTCTTGTATACCGGCCATTTATTTTTCTCATGATGCCCAAGGGATTTTCATTTTTTAAAGCATCAGGCAGTAAATCATGCGGACAATCCTGAAAACAAAAGGGCCTTAGAAAACGTTTTATCGCATCTGAACCAACAGAAGTGCTGTGTGAATCAGTAGTCGCAGGGAATGGTCCCCCATGCACCATAGCATGACTGACTTCCACTCCGGTAGGTACTCCGTTAAAAATCAATCTGCCTGCTTTCCCTGTTAGCACTTCGATACTGGTTCCATATTTTTTGACATCATCTGCATCACCCATGATGGTAGCGGTCAGCTGGCCATGCAATGATTTTATTGCCTGTAACAGATCACGTTCATCTTTACATTTTACTATCAGGGAAGCAGGACCGAAGACTTCATTTTGTAATTCCTGGTTCTGAATAAAATCTTCTGCATTCACCTGAAATAATGCAGAAGATCCCTCATTCACCGCACTTTCATCCTCACCCATATATAAAACTGCTACTCCTTTTTGTTTGGCCATCAGTTTTCTGTTCATATAATAACTGCTGCAAATACCCTGATTAAGCATGGGCGCCTCGGGAATAGCTGCCAGTGTTTCCTTTAATTTTAATGTAAATCCTTTATAGTTTTCATCTTCAATCAGAAATAATAAACCCGGATTGGTACAAAACTGTCCTACGCCTACTGATATTGAACCTGCCAGTTGTGTGGCTAATGCGTCTGAATCTTTACTCAATCTTGAAGGCAATAATACTACGGGATTGATGCTGCTCATTTCAGCGTAAACGGGAACCGGTGATTCGCGTTCATTTGTTGCGGCTTTAAAAATCGTCATTCCTGCCTTATAGGAACCGGTAAATCCAACAGCTTTTATTCCCGGATGTTTAACCAGCTGCAAACCTGATTTAATTCCATCTCCAATAATAAATGAAAATACCCCATCCGGCATATGGCATATTTCTGCAGCTTTTTTTATTGCAGTTCCCATCAATTCGTTGGTGCCAAGATGGGAGGGATGTGCTTTTACTATAACGGGATTTCCGGCTGCCAGCGCGGAGGCAGTATCACCTCCTGCGGTAGAAAATGCAAAGGGAAAATTACTCGCTCCGAAAACAGCCACAGGACCGATAGCGATATTCATTTTACGCAGATCACTGCGGGGTAAAGGTTTTCTGTCGGGCAAAGCCTCATCAATAACTGCATCCACCCAGGATCCTTCGCGTAATAATTCAGCAAATAATTTTAACTGTCCGGTCGTTCTCCCGCGTTCGCCAGTCAGTCTTTGTTCGGTTAATCCTGTTTCCAGTTTTGCACGATCAATCAGTTCATCCCCGATATTATCAATTTCTTTTGCAATGGTTTCTAAAAATAAGGCCCTTTCTTTTGCGCTGGCATTTTTGTATGAATTAAATGCAATGACTGCTTTCTCAACTGCGTTTTCCAATTCCTGTGTTGTCGCGACTATAAATTTCTCAGGCAGATTTTTCAGATGGGTGGGACTGAATGCCTGCAAATAATCATCACCTTCGGCAATTTCTGAATCACCAATTATATTAAACCCTTTCAGCATATTGCTTTTTTAACAAATTTAAATAATCCGGCAATAAGGGTCTTGTTGCAATGGCGTTGTTTATAATAGCCAGTATTTTATTTCTTTCTTCACCTTCCAGCAATAACCTTGGTGCCCGCATATATTCTGTTCCAATACCTGTTTGTGTTGCGGCCAGTTTGATATAATGCACCAGCTTAGCCTGAATATCCAATTCAAGTACCGGAAGGAACCATCTGTAAATTTTTAATGCTTCATTATATCTGCCGGCTTTCATCAGGCGATATACTGCCACTGTTTCAGCCGGAAATGCATCCACAAGACCCGCAATCCATCCATCAGCACCAGGGGCCAGTTCTTCCAATGCCAAGGTATCCACTCCGCAGAGTATTTTAAATCTGTCACCAAAATGATTTCTCATCCTGGTTACATTCGACACATCCCTGGTGGATTCTTTCACCGCCTGTATATTGGAAACAGCGCCCAGCTCTTCAAACATTTTCAGTGTTACTTCGATTTTATAATCATAAGGGTTATTATATATCATGATCGGGAGCGATGTATTTGCTGCCACCGTTTTGAAATATTCATTCGTTTCCCTGTCGTCGGCTTTATAACGCATGGGTGGCAAGAGCATTAATCCGTCTGCGCCATTTTTTTCCGCATCTGCTGCAAATTTTATGGCTGCCCTGGTTGCCTGTTCAGCAATGTTTACAATAACAGGAATCGATTCTGGTAAATAATTTTTTGAACTATGAAGCAATTCAATTAATTCTTCCCTGAGCAATGTGCTTGCTTCGCCTAATGATCCTCCGATAACGATCCCGTCAATACCTGCATTAACCTGCGCGTCCAAATTCAATTTGAACATATCGAAATCGATCGTATCATCCTTTTTAAATGGCGTGAGCAATGCCGGATATACACCTTCCCATTTTACCTGCGACATAAAAAATATTTAAAAGTTCAAGTTAGATAATAGTGTGCAATTGGATGCAGATCGGCGTCCAGTTCATAAACAAGTGGAACACCGGTCGGAATATCGAGGTTTTCAATTTCCTGATCGCTTATATGATCCAGATGTTTTACCAGTCCCCTCAAAGTATTACCATGAGCTGAAATGATTATTTTCCGACCCGCCAGTATTGAGGGAATTATCTGATCAGTCCAGTAAGGAATAACTCTTTTCTGCATCATTTCTTCCAAACTTTCCCCGTAAGGTATTTGATCTGGGTTTAAAGAAAAATATTTAGCATCATTTGTTACGCATCTCTTATCGTCTTTGTTTAAAAGGGGGGGAGATGATCTAAAACTTCTCCGCCAGCTATGAACCTGTTCATCACTATATTCTTTGGAAGTCTCTGCTTTATTCAATCCTTCCAATGCTCCATAATGTCTTTCATTTAATTCCCATGCTTTTATTTCGGGAATCCACAACAGATTTAATTCTTCCAAAGAAAAATGAAGTGTTTTAATGGCTCTTTTCAAATAAGAAGTATAACTAAGATCAAATATATAGCCAGCTTTTGATAAAATTTTCCCGGCTTCTTTAGCCTGCAACTCACCCCTGGCACTCAGGTCAACATCCTGCCAGCCGGTAAACCTGTTTTCCATGTTCCATACGCTTTCACCATGTCTTAAGAGTACCAGTTTGTACATGTTTAAGGAATTAACCTATTATGAGTTATGGGCTATGAATTATGGGTTAACTCATAACCCAAATCTCATAACCCATAATTCCTTATTTTAAAATCTGTACCCAATCTGAATAACATACCTGAAACCCAGGCTCCAGAAATTAGATACACCGCTGGAGCTGACTTTTTCACCATTGGTTAAATCTTTTAAGATTGGGTATTTCTGTTTGATGGCATCCAGAATCTCCTGCACTTGTTCACTTTGATTACCCGACGTGCTTCCATTCAATTTTAAACTAAAATAATAACTGGAGATGGCCGGACCGAACAATACACAGTCAACCGTAAATCTTTTATGAATTACGAACTGATACCCGAGTTCTCCACCGATATTTAAAAAATCCATGGTGGTACTCAGTGTGAGCTGATCCTGATTTGTCGTATCCCTTCCATTACGCTGGTTATTAAAATGATAAAAACTTACAAAGGGTGCCAGGTAAACACCATGCGGCGCATCATATTTATTTTCTTTGGAAAGATAAAAACGAAATTCTGATCCAATAATAAAACCACTTTTCACTTTATTTTTGTCAAAACTAAGTGGGCTGTTGTCAATGACAGAGGGCATGGGGAAATTAATATAACCGCCAAACAAAGTAACGCTGGTGTGGTTGGATAACATTCTTTCGTAGGCCAGTTGAACTCCGTTGGAATATAAAATCCAGCTGGTGATATTCAATTTAGCAATGTTTTTTAATTCCTTTTCGTGTTTAATATTTATTGAGTCCTGCTGGGCTTCTGCATGCATTGAAAAAACCATGACTAAGAAAATAGCGAAGTAAATTTTCAGGCACCCGATTTCTATTGAAATTTTCTGCGCAGCTGGTTTCATAGATGATTTGATTTGTAGAAAATTAAATATTTGAATTTCCC
>DATHNR010000318.1:0-9554 GCA_035485835.1 Puia sp. | reverse complement strand
CAATAGCAACGTCTGCCCCGAGTTCTCCCGGGGTTGTAAGAAGTGTCAGCGCTAGTAAATCAGTTGCCATTGCGACGAAAGCACCCGCATCCTGTACTTTTTTAATAAAAGTTCTGTAGTCCGGAATATTTCCTTCCGAATTTGGATACTGAACTATTGCGCCAAAAAATGATTCATCAATGCGGGCTTTTGCATAATCCCCTGTTACCAGCTCTATGCCGAGTGGTTCCGCACGTGTTGCTATTATGTCGCGCGTTTGTCTAAATATTGCCTGATCTACAAAAAACTTTGGCACACCGATATGTTGGTGATCGCGGTTTTTCTGATTGAAAAACATGATCATTGCCTCAGCAGCAGCTGTTCCCTCATCAAGAAGGGATGCATTGGCAAGGGGCAAACCTGTCAGGTCGCTTACCATTGTCTGAAAATTCAGGAGACTTTCCAGACGCCCTTGTGAAATTTCAGCCTGATAAGGTGTATACTGGGTATACCAGCCTGGATTTTCAAAAACATTGCGGAGTATGACTGAAGGTGTAATCGTATCATAATATCCCTGTCCGATATAATTCTTAAATACCAGGTTCCTGGAAGCAATTTCACGAATCAGTTCAAGGTATTCTGCTTCGCTGACGGGTTCAGTTACAAGGAGTGGTGCAGGATTTCGTATGCTTCCCGGAATGGCTTTATTGATCAGTTCATCCAGGGTTTTTATTCCGATAGTGCTGAGCATCTGCCGGGTTTCAGTATCATTGGAACCTATATGTCTGCGTGTAAACTCGTTTGCCTGTTTCTCAAATAAATTCATACCTAGGATGTGAGGATCAAAAGATCCGCAAAGGTAATATGAAACGTTCAATTTAAGAACTGAACACTTATTTGGGTTATGAGTTATGGGTTATGAGATATGGATTATGGATTATGAATACCAATTACTCATTTCTCATAACTCATATCTCATAACCCATAACCCATAACTCATAACTCATAGTTCATAAACCATAATTCGTATTTACCTTGCATTATGGCAGGTCAGATAAAAGTTACTTTGCAGAACTGGGAGAAAATTTCAGGAGAGCACCAGAAATTATATAAAAACTTTCTGGAGAAAGCCGGTAAAAAAGAAGTTTTAAGAGCAATTCCGGAATTGCATGAGTTTGCGTTTAAACAAATTGATTGTCTCCAGTGCGCCCACTGTTGTAAAAGATATTCCCCGCGGTTTAAACAACCCGATATCAAACGTATTTCTAAAGTCCTCCAGATGAAAGAAAGTGCTTTGATAGAAAAATACCTGCGCATCGATGAGGACGGAGACTATGTGACGCATTCCGTGCCCTGTCCTTTTTTAGGAAATGACAATCACTGTTCAATATATGAAGACCGTCCCTCTGATTGTAAAAGATTTCCATACACCGATGAAGACATCATTCTAAAAAGACCCCGGCTTACTTTAAAGAACAGTACTTTTTGCCCGATTGTAGTTTCAGTGATGGAAGGACTATTGGAAAAAGTTAAATGACGCCTTCAATTTCTTCTTCATAAGCTGACTGCAATCCGCGTTCAATACCATCTCCCTGCCATTCAGTTACACCAGGTATTGAAGTTGCTTTCAGAATTTCGTCTTTAGATTTTCCTGCTTTTATCTGGCCGTTTACGAAGGCAAGCAGGTTTTTTAAATAATCCTGCATGGCTTTGATATCGGCCTTACTGCCGGTTACTTTTTCCGGATCGAAAGCATGACCAAAAACGAAAAGAGTATCGTTATCAAATTCCTGCTGAATTTTATCAAGTACAAGGATCCAGTTTTTTATTGAAGCTCCTGCACTCCGGTCAATGAATGCCCAGCGCCGGTTGAAAACCAGATCTCCGACATGCGCAATATTGGCGTGTGGAAAAAATATTATGCTGTCACCATTGGTATGGGCAGGTCCGTAATAATAAGTTTTAATATTCTCCTTCATTTTTTTATACTCCCAGGTATCACCATAAGTAATATCCGGATAAAGCTGCTCTGCTTCCTTGTTTTGTTCTTTTGCAACTCTCTGCTGGTTCAGAAGTGAATTTGTGTGCGCAGCTACATGGGGCACGATTCCTTTAAAAGAAATATTGCCGGCCGTATGATCCATATGATGATGTGTATTGATCAGGATTTCAAAAGGCTTTCCCGGATCCTTTTGCAGAGCATCGATCAGGTGTTTAGATTGCTCCGGAAATTCCGCGTCTACAACGGCAATATTTTTCTTCGAAAGATAATAGGCGATCGTCCCGCCCTTTTCTGTAAAAATGCCAACATCATTCCGTAACATTTTCATTTTATAAGGATTATCCTGCAAGAATTGGGTTAGCCAGTCCCTGCGCAAAAGGGGGATGGCGCCGAAACCAATGCCTGCATTTTTGACGAATGATCTGCGGTTCATAACGGCAATTTTTATTTAAAGTTACCTAAGTTCTAGTATTCCATTTTTCTTAAAGAAGGTGCCCTGAACCAGGTAAATACGACAACTAACAGGGTCATACAGCCGCCAAAGACTACGGAAGGAACCACACCCAGGATACGGGCCATGATGCCGCTTTCAAACTGGCCGAGTTCATTACTTGAATTGATAAACATCGAGTTGACGCTCAAAACACGTCCCCGCATCTGGTCGGGAGTTTTCAGTTGCATGATAGTACCTCTGGTGACAACACTAATGCCATCCATAATACCGCTGAGCAATAAAACTCCAAAGGAAAGCCAGAATAATTTTGACAGGCCAAATACGATAATACATGTGCCGAAACCTGCAACTGCATAAAGGAGTTTTTTACCCTGTTTTCTTTTTATCGGGAATAAAGTCAGGATGATAACAATCAATACCGAACCCATATCTGAAGCTCCATTCAGAAATCCAAATCCGCGGGCTCCGACTTTCAGAATATCCCTTGCATATACCGGGATCAGCGCTACAGCGCCACCAAAAAGAACTGCAAATAAATCCAGTGAAACGGCTGCCAGCAATTCTTTAGTTTTAAATACAAAGGACAATCCTTCTTTTACACTATCCCATGTTTTTTTCTCACCCCGCTCATTCAGAGAAGGTTTTTTCTTCAATGCTGTTAATACAATAAATGAAATGAATACGAGCAGGACGACAACGATCATAGTACCTGTATTGCCGATACCGGCAATAAGGAATCCGCCAATTGCATGACCGGCAATGGATGCCGACAGGAAAGCACTGGTATTCCATGTAATAGCATTTTGTAAAATTTTTTTGGGAACAACCTGGGCGAGCATGACACTGAAGACAGGACCCGTAAAAGATCGTACGACTCCGGTACCGAAAATTATAATATATATACAAATAGCGATAATATGCGGATGCAGGTTGGATGTGCCGACAGGGGTAGAGAGGGTTAATATAAGCAGTGCAGCAAAACCATACAGGCCGACGCCGCGAAGTATAAGTTTTCGTTTTTCACTGAGGTCGATGACATGACCTGCATATAACGCAAGGGAAACAGCGGGAATAAATTCAGAGAGTCCCACAATGCCAATGGCGAGTGGTGCGTTGGTCAGATTATAAATCCACCAGCCCACAAGGGTACTCATCATTCTTAATCCCATAATAAAAATAAAGCGGCCGATAACGAGGCTTCTGAATTCGGGGATCCGCATTGCATCCAGGGAAGAGGAGAAAAGTTGATCCGGTTTCATGTATTAACAAATTCTTAAAAGAGATCAGGGTAGTGTAAAATAATGCTGGCCAGGTTCGTAATCTTTTTCAAGCGCATCCAGGATCACATTGAAATGTCTTTCATTTCCGAGAAAGTCTGCATTGGTGGCATCGATAAAAAGTGTTTTAATGCCGTGCTGTTTGATATAACTCGTATAAGTTTCCTGCAGTTTAAACAGGTAATCGTCAGGAATCGATTGTTCATAAGAACGGTTTCTTTTACGGATATTTTTTTGGAGTTGTAGTACCGGGCTGTGCAAGTAAATTAGCAGGTCGGGCTGAACAAGTTGCTGGTAGATAATATCGAAAAGTTTCTGGTAGAGATGAAATTCTTCGTCGGGCAAATTTACTTTGGCAAAGAGCAGACATTTGGAGAATACATAATCGGCAATCGTAACGCGCTGGAAGAGATCCTTGGTGTGAACCAGTTCTTTCAATTGCTTATACCGCTCGGCCATAAAGAAAAGTTCCAGCGGGAAAGCATATTGTTTGGGATTTTCATAGAATTTAGGAAGAAAGGGATTTTCGGCAAAAGCTTCCAGTATCAGCCGGGAATTGAAATGACGGGCCAGCAGGTGGGCAAGTGTGGTTTTTCCTGCACCGATATTTCCTTCCACAGCAATAAAATGATAATTCATGAACTGTAAATATCATGAATCCCCTGCTGTTAAATGCAGCTCAGCCAATTTTTTTTACTCCCAATTCATCCTTACATTCCAACAGGAGCTCCCGCATGGTTTTCCCAAAAACCGGGTGTATGAATTCAGGTGAAATTTCATTTAAAGGTTCCAGAACAAACCGTCTGATGGCAATACGCGGATGGGGAATGGTCAGTCCTGGTTTTTCCAGAATCAAATTATTATAAAAAAGAATATCAATATCGATCGTACGGGGTGCATTTTTAACGGTTCTTTTTCTTCCGTCTTTTTCTTCGATAGATAAAATGGCTTTTAATAATTCTTCCGGACTAAACTTCGTATCTACAAGAATTACCTGGTTAAGAAAATCAGGCTGGTCAGTTTTTCCCCATGGAGCTGTTTCATATATGGATGAAACTAGTAGAAGCTGACCGCAAATAAGTTCTATATTTGTCCGTGCCTGCTGCATATGAAGGAATCTGTCACCCTCGTTTCCACCAGTCAGTAAATATGCCTTGTTCATGGAAAAACCGTTTAATCCAGTTCAAATATCTTTAATTTTAAAATCATCAAAACAGAAAGCGCATGCGCAGCTTTTTTAAAATATTTTTAGCGAGTCTTCTTGCCCTGATCGCTTTTTCAATCATTTTCTTCTTTTTTTCGGTTGGCTTTATCGGTTCAGCCATCAGCAGCATCGGCAGTGCGCCACGCGAAGAGACCGGTACCAGCGCGGTTTTAGTGATTGATCTGGGCCAGTCTTTCGGTGAAAAACAGGATGTGGATCCATTGGCAGGATTCAGCGAAACCCGCTACAATACTCCGGGAGTATATGATGTGATACGCATGATCCGATATGCAAAAACAGACAGTTCTGTAAAGGGTATTTATATTAAAGCAGGATCAAATGAGAACGGACTTGGCACTTCTGAAGAAATCCGGAATGAACTTCTGAATTTTAAAAAATCAGGGAAATTTATTTTTGCCTTCGGCGATGTAATACCGCTCAAAGCTTATTATGCTGCGAATATTGCCGATAAAATTTATTGTAATCCAAAAGGTGGAGTGGAATGGAAAGGGCTTACCAGTAGTATGGCATATTTTAAAGGAAGTCTTGATAAACTGGAAATTCAGCCTGAGATTTTTTATGCAGGGAAATTTAAGAGTGCTACCGAACCTTTGAGAGCTGATAAAATGTCTGACGCAAACCGCTTGCAGATAAACGAGCTCCTCACAGATATATTTAATCATATCCTGTACCAGACTGCCAGTACCCGTGGACAGGATACCAGTTTATTGAGACGTTGCGTTGACGAACAACTGATCCAGACCGCGTCAGATGCCGTTACCTACAAATTAGTGGATGGTCTGAAATATAATGATGAAGTATTACAGGAGATTGCGGGGAAAATAAAAGCATCATCCATCACCAGCATCAACTTTGTTCCCCTTGGAAAATATTATGAAGCAGTTAAATCAAGATTAAAAGGCTCGGGTTCAGACCGCATCGCGATGATTTATGCGGAAGGAGATATTGTTGGCGGTAAAAACAGTCAGAAAGAAATCGGCCAGGATATTTACAGGCAGATTATCCGCAAAGCGCGATTGGATGATGATGTTAAAGCCATCGTGCTGCGCATCAATTCCGGAGGAGGATCAGCGATGGTAAGTGAAAACCTGTGGAGGGAACTTACTCTTGCCAAAGCAGATAAACCTGTAGTAATCAGTTTCGGAGATGTTTCAGCTTCAGGTGGCTATTATTTGTCGTGCAATGCGGACAGCATTTTTGCCGACCCGATGACCATCACAGGATCAATTGGAGTTTTTAGTATGTTGTTCAATACAGAAACTTTTTTCAAAAATAAACTGGGAGTTACTTTTGACGGCGTACATACGGCAAAGCAGCCGGATGCCATTACGATGTATCAGCCCATGACGGACCTGCAAAAAAAATTTATGCAGAATGATGTGGATTCTATCTATCACGATTTTACTTCACGTGTTGCGGCCGGGAGAAATAAAGAGATTGCCTATGTGGACAGTATCGGACAGGGCAGGGTATGGAGCGGCGAAAAGGGACTGAAACTTGGATTGGTGGATAGGATTGGAGGTGTGCAGGATGCGCTGGATTGTGCAGCAAGAATGGCAAAATTAAGAACATACCGTTTGCATGAATATCCTGAACCGGAAAATTTCCTGGACCTCCTGCTGAATAATTACAAGCAGACTATCAAAATAAAAACCGTTCGGGAAGACCTGGGTGAACAGGGAGCCAGGTGGTATCAGATGATGTCAGATTACCAATCTATGTCAGGAGTTCCACAGACAAGACTGCCTTTTGAATTTAGTCTGATTCCTTAGACCTAACATAAGAGCTATGAGCCAATCATATAGTCAGTTCCGTGCCATGTTGGCCATTACCAGGGCCAGTTTACAGGCTATGTTCAGGAGTCCGTCTGCAGTCATATTCAGCCTTGGTTTTCCGCTAGTATTCATTCTTGTATTTGGTTTTATTGGTGGTGGTGGAACTTCGGTAACCATCGCATTAAAGAATCCTGCTGACAGTTCAAACTATGTCATTCGCGCTATGCAGGCGGGCATTGTAAGAATTCAGAAAAAAGATGACAGGGATAACCCGCTGTTATTAAAAGACAGCGGTTATCTGATCAATGAATTGACAAAGGGTAAAATAGCTGCGATTGTTTCTATTGATTCATCAGAATCACCTGCAGGATTTACTCAGTATAAAATAAAAACACAAACATCCTCCGCTTCTGCAGACCAATATCCCATATTAAAAATGGCTATTGCTCAAACGATCATGATGATAGAAGACAGGAAAATTCCTGATCAGTTTAAAATGATAAGTATGCAGGAATTGCCCGAGATCTCGGGTAGGCAGTACACCATGATTGATTTTATATTGCCGGGGATGCTTGGATTTTCGCTGTTGGGTTCAGCAGTTTTTGGCGTCGCTTTTGTTTTTTTTAATCTCAGGCAAACCCTGGTATTAAAAAGATTTTATGCCACACCAATTAACCGGAAAAATATTGTTCTGGGAGAAGCATTAAGCAGGGTATGTTTTCAAATGATGACTTCTATAGTCATTATACTTGCCGGGCATTATTTTTTTCACTTCACACTGATAAATGGGTTTACGACTTTTATAGAAATGATGGTACTAAGTTTTATTGGAATTATAGTATTTATGGGATTTGGATTTATCATCAGCAGTGTTGCAAAGAACGAAAGTACCATTCCTCCATTCGCAAATATTTTTACACTTCCACAATTTCTGCTGGGGGGTACTTTTTTTCAAACCACTGCTTTCCCCAAGTGGTTACAGGGCTTTTGTGAACTCCTTCCTTTGAAACAATTGAACGATGCCATGCGGAATATTGCCTTTGAAGGTGCATCCCTGATCGATTGTGGCAAACAGATTGGTATCTTGTTTTTATGGGGCATTGTTATATATGCAGTTACGATCAAGACTTTTAAGTGGGAATAGTCACGCATAAATCTATGTTTTGAAACTGATCATTGCCAGCCTGATAGTATTTTCAATTGTTATACTCTTTTTATTTGCACTTTTCCCTTCTGATATTTCTGTGAGCCGGTTGGTGCAGATCCGGGCTTCGCCACAGGAAGTACAAAAGAAGATTTCCGATTTGACGGATTGGAGGAGCTGGAATGACATGATGATAACCCGGCCAGATAGCAACAATAACTTATCCATTGAAGTTTTAAAGGTGGCGGCAGATACTGTGATCACGAAATGGACAAACGGAAGAAAATCTTTTACGGGAACCTATATTATGACTGAAATGAACGGTCAGACAGTACTTGAATGGACGCTTAAATTTCATATCAAATGGTATCCCTGGGAAAAGCTTGCCAGTATGTTTTATGATAAACAGCTGGGTCCGGTCATGGAGAATTCATTGCTGAAACTCAGGAATGAAATGGAGGCGAAATAATTATTAATTATAAGAATTTTATCATTTTCATTTTCTAACACTAGTTTTGGCTTTAGGCCTTAAGCTTAAAAGGTATTTCTAAAATAAACCTATAAATCTTTTTTAATTGTTCTTTACTTATACAATATGGCGGCATCAGATAAACCGTATTTCCCAATGGACGCAAGTAAATACCTTCTTTCAGAGCCAGTTTCATGATCTCTGAACCAACCTGGTTTGTGTATTCATTCTTTCCCATATTTAATTCAAAAGCCAGTACAGTTCCCAGAATCCTGATATTTAAAAAATAATCACCAGATACTTTGGATAATTCTTTTTGAACGAATTGTTCATGCTGATTCTGAATTTCATTTATTCTATTCATGCAGGATTTTTCCAATAACAGTTCGAGGCTGGCAAGTCCGGCAGTACACGCAAGTGGATTTGCCGTGTAGGAATGGCCGTGGAAGAAAGTCTTTGTACGATCGTCACTTAAAAAAGCATCAAATACGGCCTGGCTGCAGGCTGTAACCCCCAATGGCATAAACCCTCCTGTAAGACCTTTGCTAAGACAGATCATATCTGCCGGAGGAGTTATAGATTCGCTGGCAAACAGAGTACCTGTTCTTCCGAAACCTGTCAGTACTTCATCTGCAATACAGAGTATTTTTTGTGAACGGACAAAATCAAGAAGGAGATCCAGATGTTTTGCTTCATACATTCTCATACCGCCTGCTGCCTGTAGCAGGGGTTCATAAATGAATGCAGCAATTTGTTCTTTGTGGGATTCTATGACGGATTTTATTTTATTTAGATTTCCGTCATCAGGCGTTTCAATAAAAATCACATCAAATAGTAGTTCACTGAACGCATTTGTAAAAAGACCGCGACCGCTTACACTCATGGCTCCGAAAGTATCACCATGATATGCATGTTCAAAAACCAGGATTTTATTTCTCCCGGTAATCCCTTTATTGAGCCAGAACTGAATGGCCATTTTCAGGGCGACTTCTACTGCCGTTGATCCGTTATCAGAATAAAAAACCTTGGCCAAATTTCCCGGAAGGATTTGAATTAATCTTTCAGCGAGTAATACAGCAGGTTTATGCGTGAAGTTGGTGAAGATGACCTGCTCGAGTACCTGAGCCTGTTGGTATATTTTTTCAGCTATATAAGGATTTGCATGACCGTGGATGTTTACCCACCAGCTGCTGATGGAGTCGATGTAAGAATTTCCTGCTTCATCAAAA
>DATHNR010000317.1:0-2415 GCA_035485835.1 Puia sp. | reverse complement strand
CTTAATTAATTTGATCAAAGTTGCAACCGATAAAATCAAGAGCAGGGGCGGGCAGGTACTATTCCTCCGCACTCCCTCCAGTGGGCCCATGTTGGAAAATGAAGTGAAGGGATTTTCAAAGACCCGATACTGGGACAGGTTACTGGCAGTTACCGGTTGTCCGGGTATTTTTTTCTCGGATTATCCTTCCCTGTCAAATTTTGTTTGTCCCGAGTGGTCACATCTAAAACCTGCAGATGCAAAGATTTACACGAGTGAATTAATCAAGATTCTTCAAAAGGATAAAGGATGGACATTCAGTAAAAAATCAACTTCTATATAATTATTCATAACCCCCTAACAACCTAACAATGCTCTTCAATTCTTATACGTTCATTGTATTTTTCATAATCGTCCTGATCTTACACAATCTTCCATTTTCCTGGAAGACAAAAAAGATCAACCTACTGATCGCCAGTTATGTTTTTTATGCCGCCTGGAATCCACCATTCATACTTCTATTATGGCTCTCAACGGTTGTGGATTTTTTTGTGGGGAGAGCCCTGTATACACAGGAAAATAAGCATAAGAAAAAACTATTGCTGGTGATCAGTTTAATAGGCAACCTGGGCATGCTTTGTTTTTTTAAATACGGCGGTTTCCTGTTGGAGAATTTTACTTTTCTTGTGAATGCGATTGGATTTAATTTTCATCCTGCAAAACCAAATATCATCCTTCCTGCTGGTATTTCATTTTATACGTTCACAACCTTGTGTTATACCATTGACATGTATAAAAAGAAGAGCAAACCCGTAGAATCAATATTGGATTTTTCATTATTCGTAACATTCTTCCCGCACCTGGTCGCCGGACCGATCGTAAGGCCACCACAGCTGGTTCCTCAATTTCAAACACCACGGAAAGCAAATTCACAACAATTATTTCAGGGTCTTTTTTTGCTGACACTTGGACTTTTTATGAAGGTATTTCTGGCAGACGGAATGCTTTCAGGTCCCGCAAATAATTCATTCGGTGCAACGACTGCCCTGCAATCAATAGATGCATGGATGGGCGTGCTTGCTTTTTCTGGACAAATCTTTTTCGATTTCGCAGGATATTCACTCTGCGCTATAGGCGCTGCTCTTTGTCTCGGTTTTGTATTGCCGAATAATTTCTTATACCCCTATGCAGCAGTGGGATTTACTGATTTTTGGCGGAGATGGCATATTACTCTTTCGGCCTGGCTAAGGGATTATTTATATATTCCTTTAGGCGGAAACAGGGCAGGGAAATACAGAACTTACTTTAATTTGATGATCACTATGTTGCTCGGGGGGCTCTGGCATGGAGCAAAATGGACTTTCGTAGCCTGGGGTGCATTACACGGAATATATTTATGTGTTGAAAAAGCATTTCGCGACATTCGAAAATCTTCTGCAGAGAAAACTTTAATTGCGGCTCCTCAACGAAAAGTGGTAAGAGCCTCTTTTACTCCTGAAATAAACCACCCTAAAAACCTAAAGAATTTTATTCTTGCCCTGGGTACTTTTTTCCTTGTAAATGTTACCTGGGTATTTTTTAGATCAACCGATTTTACTTCAGCATGGAGAATGCTTCATTCCATGTTTATAAATAATCCTAAGAACACAGCTGTATTGACCAATTTGGAAATTTATAAGGTCGGTATTATCATACCTCTTTTGCTGATTACTCATTGGATGATGAGAAATACGCAGGCCTTAACTGTTGCGGGTAAAATGCCCTGGTGGCTTTTGGGTATCGTATGGTCAGCAATGATCGTTTTAATCATGCTAAGCCAGAATGCCAGCAGCGCATTTATTTATTTTCAATTTTAGGAAAAGAGATCATCTTAATTAATATTTTATTTCACATGATGTAAAAGCAAGCCGGGTATTGATCTGTGCATTTTTACTTTGCGTTCCAATCCCACAGAACGATGTTCCAGTCAATACCTCCATAATGAAGTGTGTCGACAATCCGGAATCCTGTTTTGAGATGTGACTTTAATGACCTTGGATTATTTTCTGCAATATCGGTAAGACAATAATCAAATTTTAAGAATAAGCTTGTTTTGAACTGCTGATACATTTGTTGAACCAGACCCTGGCCACGGTAGTCTTTTGCAACGCATAATTGCCCGACAACAACATAGTTGGAATATTTAAGCAATCGATTGCTATATTCTATTTTGTCAATGCTCCCGAAGAGATCTGATAAGAGGTCATGCTGATGCCTGATTGATTTTAGGGCAACCAATGCGTATCCGACAACCTTGTTTCCGTCTATTGCAATGACAGATGGGCTTTGCTCATGAAGTGTCTGTAAAAAATTGATGGAGTACTCTGCTGTAACAAAACCCTGGACTTCTGCTTCCTCCTCCGGTAAGTTTCTTTTTAGATTTTCCTCCTGCAGGGT
>DATHNR010000316.1:0-7021 GCA_035485835.1 Puia sp. | reverse complement strand
CCCCTGCAGGGTAATTTTCTGATAGATTATTATCCGGTGAAATTGATTCCGGGAGACTTTCTACTTGTCGGCGGAACCATTCTGGTTGTGGTTTTGATAGCCTCCTGGCTACCAGCCAGAAAAGCGGCGTTGCAGCCGTTTGAACTAAAAACTTAAGCAAGTGTGAGAGTGTGAGAGTGTGAGAATGAATTTTACCCCTACACTCTCACACTCTCACACTAGGATGCTAATAGTCTCCCAGCGTTTCCGGAATTTGCGCCAGAGCTTTTTTGAGCTGTTCGTCATTAGGAGCGCTTCCATGCCAGCCATGGTCATTTTCCATAAAATCAACTCCTTTGCCCATAATAGTATGCATAAGGATAGCTACTGGCTGGCCTTTACCGGTCAGGGATTTGGCATCTTTGAGGGCAGAAACGATTTCTTCCATGTTATTTCCATTGGTTTCCAGCGTTTTCCAGCCAAAAGCGTCAAATTTCTGCCTAATATTTCCCAGACCCATGACTTTATCCGTAGTGCCGTCAATCTGCTGATGGTTCCAGTCAACAGTAGAAATCAGGTTATCTACTTTGTGATGGGCAGCAAATAAAAGGGCTTCCCAAATCTGGCCTTCGTCCAGCTCACCATCCCCATGAAGGGAAAATACAATATTTGAATCTTTATTGAGTTTTTTGGTGAGGGCAGCGCCAATAGCAGCACTCATACCCTGTCCGAGTGAGCCACTCGCTATTCGTACGCCGGGGAGGTGCTCATGGGTGGTAGGATGTCCCTGTAATCGTGAATTCAGTTTTCTGAAGGTAGCAAGTTCTTTTACATCAAAATAGCCTGACCTGGCGAGGGTTGAATAAAAAACCGGCGATATATGGCCATTGCTTAAGAAGAAAATGTCTTCATTTTTACCATCCATCGAAAAATTCGGGTTGTGATTCATTACCCCAAAATAAAGAGCAGTAAAAAATTCTGTGCAACCAAGAGATCCTCCGGGATGTCCACTTGATGCAGCATGAACCATTCTGATAATATCGCGCCGGATTTGTGAAGCAATAGCCTTTAAATCAGCCATATAATATGATATATTTTAAGGTGCGCAAATCTAAAGGAATTTATTTACCCGTGTCCGGGAACATATTAAACTTTTGTTCTAACTTGCTTGTTCATGCGCTCAGTGACATTATAACATTGCTGGTCAGAAGATCTTGAATCTCAATACTCTAACCTGAACGTACGCATAAGAGTTAAGGCTCGATTTTGGCAATGACTGAAATTAATTAATGTAAACCGAGGTACATGTTTGACGTATTACTTTGCATCTCTATTTCTTTTACCATTACTTTTCTTGCGATTCCGGTAATTATTAATGTAGCCGAGATGAAAAAGCTATTTGATATGCCGGATGCCCGCAAAATTCATCAGGTGGCCATCACTCCTTTAGGTGGTATTGGCATTTTTGCCGGTTTTATTTTCGGCTGTTTGCTCACCATTAATTTCAAGGATGCTTCCGAATTTCAATATTTTATTGCGGCGAGTTTGGTCATTTTCTTTTTAGGATTGAAAGATGACATCCTTGTTTTGTCTCCGATAAAAAAATTCATAGGCCAGGTATTAGCTGCCTTCCTTATAATATATTATGGCAGGATCCAGATCCGGAGCATGCATGGTTTTTTTGGGATTCACGAATTGCCAGAGATGTTCAGTCTGCTGATTTCTTATTTTTCAGTTATCGTCATCATTAATTCATTTAATCTGATTGATGGTGTCGACGGATTAGCAGGAACTCTGGGATTGATGTCGGCAGCACTTTTCGGAATTTACTTTATGTCTGCGGGCATGGAACCATATTATGTACTCGCATTTTCTCTTTGCGGCACCCTGCTGGCATTTTTGATTTTTAATTTCCAACCTGCAAAAATATTCATGGGCGATACGGGGTCGCTGCTCATAGGTGTGGTGAATGCTATTTTAGTATTGAAATTTATTGATCCGGGAACTGGTCCGGAATCTGTGAATCCGATTATTTCATCTCCTGCCATTGGATTTACCATTCTTATGATCCCGTTGCTTGATACACTACGTGTATTTGCAATCCGCATTTTTAAACGCCGGTCGCCATTTAGTCCGGATAGAAATCATATTCATCATCTGTTGTTGGATCGCGGTCTGTCGCACCGTACGATTACTCTTTTATTGGTGGCTGTGAATGCCAGTATGGTTGTGTTTGTATATATGGCGAGATCGCTGGGTTGCACCATTTTAATTTTATCTGTTATTGCGCTTTTCTTCACCTTCATTGCAATTGCGTATTATTCCAGGCCACGTCATTCCATTTCATGGGCAACCGATGGAAATGATAAAAACGAAAAGATAAAGGAATCAAAATTGGTTACCTTTATCCGTGAAAGCATGCTTGAGCAAAAAAACTAACCAGGCATCAATCCAAAAAATAATACGAATAATTGTCTATGTCTGATGAATTAGACTTCATCGTGGAAGTAACGAAAGATTCCATGATCAAAGCAATCAATCACCTTGAAAATGAATTGACCAGGATCCGTGCAGGGAAAGCGAATCCACAAATGCTTGAAGGAGTGAATGTGGATTATTACGGCGTACCTACCGTAATCAACCAGATGGCAAATGTTTCCGCCATGGATGCAAGAACATTGACCATACAACCCTGGGAGAAGAATATGCTTCAGCCTATAGAACGGGCTATTATCAATGCCAACCTCGGAGTTACACCTCAAAATGACGGGAATATCATTCGTCTTTTTATGCCGCCATTAACGGAGGAGAGAAGAAAGGAATTTGTAAAACGTGCTTATGCTGAAGGTGAGCTAACGCGGGTCTCCATTCGAAACATCCGAAGGGAAGCGATCGAACAAATCAAGAAGTTACAAAAGGACGGAATGAGTGAGGACATCACAAAAGATGCAGAAAAACAAATCCAGGATATTACGGACCAGCATATTTCTCTGGTGGAAAAACACCTTTCTTCCAAAGAAAAGGAAATTATGTCCGTGTAACCAGATGTTTTAACCGGATCATTTAATTCTTAATCATTAAAATCAAATGTATGGGAATCTTAAAAGAATTCAGGGATTTTGCATTGCGCGGTAATGTTGTTGATCTTGCTGTTGCTGTTATTATTGGTGCTGCTTTTGGTGCAATCGTATCTTCACTAACTGATAATGTTATTACACCCCTGTTACTAAAGCCTGCATTAAGAGCGGCTCATGCCGAGAACCTGGAACAACTCAGTTATGGCGCCGTTAAATACGGATTGTTTTTATCAGCCATTATTAAGTTTATCATCATTGCATTCATACTTTTCTTTATCGTTAAAGGGATGAAAAGTATAGAGAAGAAAAAAGTTCCGGCGGCACAGGAAGCGTCGAGTACCGATAAGCTGCTGATGCAAATAAGGGATGAACTGAAAAAACCCTGACTACAACATGCTTTAATTAAGTTTGATTTACATTTCAGCCATATAAAATAAACTGCATTTTTAAATTCAGTAATATCATTTATATGAAAAAGACTTCATTAATCATATTATCCTTACTAAGTATTTTTATGAGCTCAGCGCAGGATAAGAGTGTTCAGGAAATGCGCGATGAGGCCAGTAGAAATATTAAAAAAGACCCTAATGATACGATTCCGAAAATTTGGAAAATAGGAGGGGCTCTGCGTTTTACTTTTACCCAGGGTGCCCAGGATAACTGGTCGGCCGGTGGAGATAAAAACTCTCTGGGGCTCAGTAGTTTTTTTAGTGGGTATGCTTTTTATAAAAAAGGGAAAAATGCCTGGGATAATACTATTGATCTTGCTTACGGGTTTTTAAATACAACGAGCCTTGGTTCGCGGAAATCAGATGATAAAATTGATATCCTTTCAAAGTACGGTTATGATATCGGAAAAAACTGGTATATCAGCGGACTCGTAAATTTCCGATCACAATTTGCTCCCGGGTATGCTTATCCATCTGATGGAGGGGCGCCGGTACTGACTTCAGATTTTCTGGCACCGGCTTATCTGATTGTTGCTCCGGGACTGAATTATAAACCAAATGATCAATTCTCCTTCTTTATTTCACCCGCCACTTTACGCTGGACATTTGTAAAAAATGATTCTCTTTCCGCAAAGGGTGCATTCGGTGTGGACACGGGCAAAACGGTGAAACTCGAATTCGGTGCTTATTCAACAATTTCTTATACTCATAAGATCAATGAAAATGTTATTTACACCGGCCGACTGGATTTGTTTTCAAATTATCAGCACGATCCACAGGATGTGGATATAAACTGGACCAATTTACTTGCGGTAAAAGTTACCGGAATCATTACGATGACTGTGGCCTTTAACCTGATTTATGATAACGATATCAAGACTGTGAAAGCAGATGGGACTCCGGGAGGCCCGGCAGCCCAGTTGCAGGAACTCTTGGGAATAGGTCTATTGTTAAACTTTAAAAACTAAAGCCGAAAGCAATTCGGGTTATTGTGACATAAATGTCAACAAAAGTATTAAGCTTTAAGCTTTGGGCTTTAGGCTTTTCACTATCCTTGTATTCAAAGTTTCAACATGCTAAATTCAGCATCTTATCAAATCAGATTATCGCAGTTTGAAGGACCCTTCGACCTGCTCCTTTTTTTTATTGAAAGGGATGAGCTCGATATTTATAATATTCCGATCCATAAACTGATCAAGGATTTCCTGGATTTCATTCATAAGGAAGAAACACTGAATATTGAATTGTCGAGTGAATTCATACTATTCGTATCCACCCTGATGCGCATCAAAGCAAAAATGTTACTTCCAAGAAAAGAACTGGATGAACAGGGCAATGAAATCGATCCCCGGCAGGAACTGGTAAATAAAGTTCTGGAATATAAAAGATTCAAAGAAGCAGCTGCCCGTTTAGCGGAAATGGAAGAACTGCGCATGAAATTAATCAGGCGTGGAAATCTGCACAGGGAATTATTACAGATCGGAGAAGAATCAGGAGAGGGAACAGAAATTCAGTCCATCAGTTTATTTAAACTGATGAAGACCTTTGAAAAAGTTTTAATGCGCTTACAGGAGCGCAACAACCAGCCAAGACATACCGTTGTTCAATACACATATACCATTGAAGAAAGCAGACAGTATTTGATTGACACTGTCAGCCGTGATAAAACAGTTCCATTTGAAAATATCATTGAAGTATGTGAAAACAGGATCCATGCCATATTTCTTTTCCTTTCCATCCTGGAACTCGTTCAACTGGGTTATATGAATATCCTGATAGGAGAGGGAAGAAACAATTTCATACTGGAGCATAATGAAGAACCCTTAACGCTTAACGCTTAACGCTTAACGCCAAACGCCAAACGCGTTGTTAGGGTAATAAATTACTTTTGAAACTTTTTTTAAGCATTCTCCTGGCAGAGTTTGCGATGGCTTCTGCATCAAATCCGGCTTCATGCTGAAGTTGTTTAGGCGTACCGTGATCTATGATTTTGTCGGGTATGCCAAGTATAATGACCTGTGCTTTATAATTATTGGCAGCCATGAATTCCAAAATAGCTGATCCGAAACCTCCAACAACAGTTCCGTCTTCCACGGTTATGATCTTATCGAATTTAGAAAATACTTCATGCAATAAATCTTCATCCAGGGGTTTTACGAATCGCAAATCATAATGTGCAGGATCCAGGTCTTCAGTGCGTAACTGTCTGATTGCAGTAGCAGCAAAATTTCCGGGATGACCAAAAGTCAGGATCGCCAGATCCTTTCCATCTTTTAATTTTCTTCCCTTGCCAATTTCTATTTCCCTGAAAGGTGTTTTCCATTCCGGCATAACACCTTCTCCGCGTGGATAACGAATTACAAAAGGATGTTGATTTTTTTCCAGTTGCGCTGTATACATCAGGTTGCGCAATTCGGACTCATTCATGGGTGCAGTCACAATCATATTCGGAATGCAACGCATATATGCAATATCATAAGCTCCATGATGAGTTGGACCGTCTTCCCCTACCAGTCCCGCACGGTCAAGACAAAATACCACCGGCAGATCCTGTATGGCCACATCATGTATCACCTGATCATAGGCTCTTTGCATGAAAGTGGAATAGATATTACAGAATACACGCAGTCCCTGCGTAGCCATGCCTGCACTTAATGTAACCGCGTGCTGCTCACAAATGCCCACATCGAATGCGCGGTCGGGCATTTTTTCCATCATGAATTTTAGTGAACTGCCACTCGGCATGGCAGGGGTGACAGCAAAAATATTAGGATTCTTTTCAGCAAGTTCAATGATTGAATGACCGAACACATCCTGGTATTTGGGTGGTTGGATCGTATCGAATTTCTTCTTATAAATTTCTCCGGTAATCTTATCAAATAAGCCAGGTGCATGCCATTTGGTTTGGTCATGTTCGGCAAGAGAATACCCCTTCCCTTTTACTGTAATGATATGGAGAAGTTTAGGCCCGGGAATATTCTTTAAATCCTGCAGTGTATCGATGAGCTTATTGAGATTATGTCCGTCGATAGGACCGAAATATCGCAATTTTAATGCTTCAAAAAGATTGCTGCTTTTATTTACAAAGCTCTTGATGCTATGCTCAATTTTACTGGCAATCTCCCGGCTGAAATGGCCACCCACAGGTAGTTTTCCAAGCGCCTTCCAGATATCGTCTTTGAATTTATTATAGGTTTGTGATGTCGTAATATCCGTCAGATATTCTTTCAATGCACCCACATTGGGGTCAATGCTCATACAATTATCATTCAGGATTATCAGGAGATCGGAATCGGCAACACCTGCATGATTCATGCCTTCGAATGCCAGACCTGCGGTCAAGGCACCATCCCCGATTATGGCAACTACTTTCCGATCGTCTTCACCTTTATATTTAGCCGCCATGGACATGCCCAGCGCAGCACTGATTGAGGTTGAAGAATGACCTACCCCGAATGTATCGTAGATACTTTCATTTCGGTTGGGGAAACCACTTAACCCTTTATATTTTCTATT
>DATHNR010000315.1:0-3278 GCA_035485835.1 Puia sp. | reverse complement strand
AAACCGTCTTTGCCATTCCCTTTGATGTGGTAGGAGGTCTTGGTGGTTTCCTGATTCAATATGCAACCCTGCATTACCTGAGTTTTTTAACTTTCGACCTGGAAGCAGGCGGTTCCAATGGATTTTGCAGTGTGCAGGCATACCTTGATAATTTCAGTCCGAACGATTACAGGTTAAAAATGTTTCTAACCGGTCAGCAATATATCGGCGAAACCCAATATGTAACACCTGTACCTGATTCGGCCAATATGCAGTATGGGGCATTTTTCCCCTTCGCCCCGCTTATTTTTAATCCGGTCATCACCAGCTTCGTAGTACAGCAGCCGGAAACGGAAGGTGCTGGCGCCCGCTGTGCTAAATGGCAATTCAATCCACAAACCCAGGGAGATATGAGTAACGATTATCAACTCATCCGGCTCGCAGATATTATTCTGATGAAAACAGAAGCACAGTTTAATTTGGGAGACAATGCCGGCGCATTAAAAACGATCAACCAAAAAATAAACGTGGTTTCGATCAGGAGCCGCGCCAATATGCCCGATTTTACTATGGCTGAATTAACAGAGGACGGGATTTTAGCCGAACGTGCCCGTGAACTCTCCTGGGAAGGATGGAGGAGAAATGATATGATCAGGCTGGGCCATTTTACAGATGCCAGGGTTCCGGAAAAAATAGTAACCGAAGATTTCAGAAAACTTTTTCCAATACCCCAGGCAGAACTTCAAAAGAATAAGTATCTCGTTCAAAATACCGGTTATTAATCTTCACCCATGGTTCAATAGAAAGGGGCCCCTGGAAAAGGGCCCCGGCATTGATTATAACCATCTGCCATGCAGATGATAATTTTGAAGCGGTGTTACTTGTTTAATTCCTGTATTGTTTCCATTTCACCTTCGTCATTCACTTTTACAATTCTGATCGTGGTCTTGTCTTCGAGATTAACCACGTAAACTTTTCCTAATGTTGTCTGCACTTCTTTAACCAGGACTATAGCCATGTCATAGTAAGCCGATTTAACATTGGCCCTTACATCTTTCGGAAGCTTTGATTCGTTGTAATAAATCATGGAGTACATCCAGTTTCCTTTTTTGTCATAACAGACTTTGTTGGTAAAACCATCTTCTTTAAAATAGGAAGCAAAACCATCTTTATCGGAAATCCACCAGGCTCCTGATGCATTGTTAAAACGTTTATTAAAATCATTTACAGCTTTTGTATTGGCACTACTTGAATTGACAACCGTCGTTTTAGATCTCGGAGTATCATCGCCTGTTGTAATAATTTTGTTTGAGTTGCGGGCTTCTGCTGAATGAACGAAAAATAAAATGGCGTACATTGTTGCCAGACGGATGATAATAATCTTTTTCATTTTTGTAAGTTTATTTGATGAATGGATGTGATCGTTTTACAATACAAATTTGCTTCGGAACATCGGCCGTTCAAATACACGTAAACCAGTAATTTGCTGTTACACTTTTAAGGGTAGTGGGAGAATGAGTACCAGTGCATGATTCTGAGGGAATGGTGGAATAAAATCAGTACAAAAAATTATTAACTTTATACGTTCAGGAAAATCGTGGGTAGGGCATCATCATAGCTCGTTGAATTAATCACTACACAAAAGATATCTGACTATGCAACGCCGGTCCTTTATTAAAAACACAGCATTCGGAGCAATCGCTGTAAGCGCTTCTGGTTTTATTCACTTTGACGGCGAGCGATATGTAGGCGATTGCGAAACGACCACAGATATCATCGGACCATTCTACCGGCCCGACGCACCACTGAAAACCAATTTCATTATTCCCGGCGATCCGGGCATTCCGGTGGAATTAAGTGGGGTGGTGAGACATTCCGATTGCACCACGCCATACAAAAAAGCTAAAATTGAATTATGGCATTGCGCCAATAACGGTTTATACGATAATGATTCGAATGAATATCGTTACCGTGGTACAACATTCACAGATAGTGAGGGCCGATATTTTTTCAGTACTATTTTGCCGGTACCTTACAATGCGGCGGGCGGACCCATGCGTCCGGCGCATTTTCATCTGATGATCACGGGTGCTGGTTATCAGCCACTCATTACACAACTCTATTTTACGAACGATCCTTATATCGATGAGGATCCTTTTTCCACTGCGCCTGCTGCAAAAAAAAGAATTCTGACTGTTGGTACAGCAGCCAACGGAAAGAAAAAAGTGGTGTATGATATCAACCTGGCAGAAAAGCTGGATGTGGAACCCGCATCACTCGAAAAACTGACTGGTAATTATACCTGTCAGGAACAGCAGGAAATCACCTGCACGTTTTTTATATGGAAAAAGAAACTCTGGCAAAACACCGTTTATGGTACGAAGCTCGATCCTTTCGGGCGCCCTTTGGATTATATCGGCAATAATAGTTTTCAGTCACCCGGCCAGCCCGCTACGATGACCAGCATCCGCGTGTTTGAAATCAGCGCATCGGGATCCATCAAATGCACCCATACTATTATTAATATGAAAGGAGATAAACATGTTTATACATTTATAAAAGATAAATCGCTTTCTAAGCAATAATTACATTTCAATTTATTTTTCCAATCGGCTGACCTTTTATCCTTATGTTAATCGTTTTTTATAACCAGGCTACTGATCAAACCAGATTCAATTTCGAGATTGATTTTTTTTAATCTTTAGGAACCTTATAGGGAAAATATAGGAACCTTATAGGAACCTTTCCCTTGTATGACACCGGCTTGACAATAGCCTGACATATGACTGACGAAAGCGTCCGGTCTGTTCATGTAGTCTTTACTCCAAAGAGATAACCTACACCGGCAGTAACACCCATGGCGATGGTTCCCCAGAAGCATATCCTGATTACACTTTTTGAAATGTTTGATCCTCCTACTTCAGCTGCAATCACGCCCGAAAAAGCCAGGAATATGATTGCAAAAGAATATTGGAAGATCACCATATATTTTATTGGTGCAAATATGGAAACTAACAGAGGGAGCAGGCCTCCCGTTATGAATGAAGTTCCAGAAGCAAAAGCGGCCTGAAAAGGTTTTGGTTCTGTGATTTCATTGATCCCCAGTTCATCCCTGGCATGTGCTTCCAATACATTCTTTTTTGAAAGCTGAATGGCTACTTTCATGGCCAGCTCATTATCCAATCCCCTCTTTGTATAAAAACCTGCCAGTTCTTTCAACTCCGCTTCAGGCATGGTATCCAGTTCAATTTGCTCTCTCTTCAATTCCGCAGTCTCTATATCTGATTGTGAACTGACAG
>DATHNR010000314.1:0-6505 GCA_035485835.1 Puia sp. | reverse complement strand
CACCATTTATATTGCAATACATAAAACTGGATAAAAATCAATGCAGCAACTAAAATTATAAGCCAAATGCCACAAAAGAATTTAGCAGCATTCAACCCCCATACCAGGGGCATTGTGTGACGGCCATAACGTGAATCTCCTTCCATATCTTCCATATCTTTTACTACTTCCCGCACAAGAGATATGATAAATGCAAATGAAGCATATACGACAGTAAATTTATAAACCCGTGAAAGTGCTCCATGAAATTCAGGATTTACAAAGCGGTGGAGACGGAATTCACAAAGATATAATACCCCTATTACCCAGGCAGTGAGCAATGAGATTAACACATTTCCAATAAGCAATTTCTTTTTAAATGTGGTGCTGTAAAACCAGAGAAGTAGCACACAAACCGTATTCGAGGGACCGATGAAAATATTCCTGAGTTTCCACGAAAGATAAAATCCAATGAAAATTCCCAGTCCCGAAAGAGCCAGGTGCCAGATAATGGCCCATCTCCTTTTAATAATTTTCTCTACTACTACTTTACCGGGTTTATTCACTCTGTCGATATTCAAGTCAAAATAATCATTGATTATATAACCGCCTGCTGCAATCAGGACGGAAGAAAAGCTAAGTAATATGAAATCCCGGGGTTTGAGAATGTTTTCGAGGGCAGGATGCCCACCGTAAAAACTTGGAATTAATATACAGAAATAGAATAAGGATTGGGTGAGAGAAATGAACAGCAGGTTTTGCCATCTAATTAGCCGGAAAAAAGCGGGGACTGCAATTAATTTCATAAAGGATTTTAATCTTAGTGCGAAGGGATGGCCGGATCCAGGTCCCATTTCCCGTGTAATCGGAGAAGCTTTTCAATAACATCCCGCACACAACCTTTGCCTCCATCATAAGGTGAGATATATCGTGCGATCTGTAAAATTTCAGGTGCCGCATCTGCAGGTGCGCAGGACATTCCTGCTTTTTGCATGGAGCGGCAATCGGGTATATCATCCCCCATATATAAAGTTTCTGCCCAGCTCAATTGATTTTTCTGCAAATAATCTTCCAGCAATTCCATCTTATCTTTCACATTTAGAAAAACATTCTCGATACCCAGTTTCTGCAAACGAATGGATGCACCGACTCCATTTCCTCCTGAAACGACAACGATACCATATTTTTTTTTCACTGCCAGTTGTAATGCGTATCCATCTTTCACACTCATCTTCCGTACCTGTTCACCGGTATCAAAAACCAATATTCCACCATCCGTCAATACACCGTCAATATCAAAAACGAGGGTTGTTATCGGCTTGAAGGAATGGAGAAGATTCATGAAATAATTTGCAGCAAAAGTATTGGTAAAAAAGCTTAAAGCCTAAAGCTTAAAGCCCAAAGCCTAAAGACAGCTCTGATTGAACGTCAGCTATTGGCGGTTGGCCGGAATTCATTTAAATTCTGTATTTCTTTTGTAAACATTTCATAAAATTCCGATAGTGCCGGGTACGTGACTAATAATTGTCTGTGTTTTTCGAGCGTAATTTTATCGCCCCTTATTGCAGGACCTGTCTGAAAACTACCAGGTGAATTATTTCTCATACGCAAAACAGTTTCCTCCATCAGGGGCTGCAGGACTTCAAATGATATATTTTCTTTTTTGCAAAATGATTCAGCAAGTATAAATAAATAATTGGTAAAATTATTTACTATGGTAGCAGTCAGGTGATACTTCAAACGGGTTTCGTCGTCCGCTTCCAGGACTTTCTCTGCAATGGAACCTGCGAATTCCTTTATAAGTTTTTTGGATTCATGACTGTTTCCATCAACCAGCATAGTAATCGGCGGAATAGTTTCCATTTCTTTACGAAGACTTTGGAGCGGATATAATACTCCATACAATTTATTATTCGATCCTTTTGCTACTGACATAGGAATAGCACCGGCAGTATGCGCAATAAGGCATTTTACTTCCCCAAGGTTTTTTAAGAATCCGGAAACTGCTTCATCCTTTATTGCAATGATTATGAGATCGGTTCTTTTTTCTATTGAAGAAATATAAGATGTGGAACTGGTGCCGAGCTTTATGGATAGTTGATTGGCGTTATTTGCATTCCGGCTGTATACCTGTACGATACGGTGGCCGGCTGCGAGTGATTTTCGTCCGAGCACAGTAGCAGTATTCCCTGAACCAATGAGTACAATATCCATGGGGAAAAATTCAGGATGGTAAGATCCTGCTACATTCAGGATTTCTTTTTCTGCGATTTCGGAGCCCAGATTGCCAGCATGCGTTTCCCTTCCATTTTTGGCATCCCTTCCAATACGCCGACCTCATTCAGACGTTCCGCAAATTTTAGCAGGAGGAGTTCTCCCCTTTCACGGAACTGAATGGCGCGGCCCTTAAATTGCACGTAGGCTTTTACTTTGTCTCCGTCTTTCAGGAATTTCTCAGCGTGTTTCGCTTTAAAATCAAAATCGTGATCGTCGGTGTTGGGGGTAAAACGGATTTCCTTCACTTCAGAAGCCTTGCTTTTGGCCTTCATTTCCTTTTCCTTCCGTTTCTTTTCGTATAGGAATTTATTGTAGTCAATAATTTTACAAACCGGAGGGTCTGCATTAGGTGAAATTTCCACAAGGTCGAGCGCCTGATCCTGCGCCATCCTGATAGCCTCAGCTATTGGATAAACCCCCACGGTTACATTTTCTCCCACCAAACGCACATTGGGTACGCGGATCATATTGTTGGTACGGTGTTCCTGTTGTTGTTCTTTCCTGAATCTTGGATTAAAATTACCTCTTGGAGGCCTCGGTGGAAATGCCATTTATTGTTTTTAGATGAACGATAGATAAGATCCGTTAATATTTTTTTAGGATCTTAATTTAATTTCTGATTTTATTTCTCTGATGAATGTTTCAATATCCTGTACCCCCAGGTCTCCCTTCCCCTGCCTCCTGACCGAAATCATCTTGTCATTCATTTCTTTTTCTCCGATCACAAGCATATAAGGAACTCTGGCCAGCTCTGTATCCCGTATTTTCTTTCCGATCTTTTCACTTCTCTCATCGATACCAGCACGAATATCCGCATTTTTAAGGGATTCTAAAACTGTTTGTGCATAGTCCAGGTACTTGTCGCTTATGGGTAGCAATTTTACCTGTTGTGGTGCGAGCCACAATGGGAATTTACCGGCGTAATGTTCCAGTAAAAAACCTATAAATCTTTCGTGAGTACCCAGGGGTGCCCTGTGAATAATCAGTGGTGTTTCGTGGCCGTTTTCACTGTTTGTAAATTCCAGTTTAAACCGACGGCCCTGCGCAAAATCGACCTGATTGGTAGCAAGCGTGAATTCCCGACCAATTGCACTCCATATCTGTACATCAATCTTTGGTCCATAAAACGCTCCTTCGCCCTTGACTTCCACGAAGGGGGTGTTTGTATCCCGGAGGACTTCCCGAACCATGGCTTCTGTTTCCAGCCAGAGTTGAGGTTCATTGATATATTTCTCTCCGAGTTTTGCCGGATCATGCAGGCTAAAACGCATGACGTATTTTTCAATACCGAATATCCTGAAGTATTTCAGGTACATTTCGTTGACAGCACGGAATTCTTTGGCAAAATCTTCTTTACTACAATAAATATGGGCATCATTCATGTGAAGGCAGCGCACCCTCATTAGGCCAAAGAGCTCGCCACTTTGTTCATAACGGTAGCAGGTTCCATATTCAGCGAGTCTTAATGGGAGATCCTTATAACTACGTGGCTCGGCTGCAAAAATTTTGTGATGATGCGGGCAATTCATCGCCTTCAGATAATATTTGGTACCATCCAGTTCCATGGGGGGGTACATACTTTCCTGATAATACGGCAAATGCCCACTTGTTAAATACAGACTTTCCTTACCAATATGTGGTGTAACAACTCTTTGATATCCTGCCGCCTGCTCGGTTTCCTTGGCTAGTTTTTCCAGTTCTTCAATGATAATGGTTCCATTGGGCATCCACAAAATCAGGCCTTGACCGACTTCGTCGTCCGTTGTGTAAATGCCCATCTCCTTACCCAATTTGCGATGATCGCGTTTTTTAGCTTCCTCCAGCATCAGGAGGTATTCGTCCAATTCTTTTTTTGAGGGGAAGCTAATCCCATAGATACGTGTCAGCTGTTTGTTTTTTTCATCCCCTTTCCAATATGCACCTGCTATATTGGTAAGTTTCAGGGCTTTAATGAATCCTGTATCCGGAATATGGGGGCCGCGACAGAGATCTGTAAAATCACCCTGTGTATAGAATGTAATTTCTCCGTCTTTTAAGTTTTGCAGGAGATCCAGTTTATATTCGTCGCCTTTTTCCTGAAAAAAGTGAATGGCTTCAGCTTTCGGGACTTCTTTTCTAATGTACCGGCTCTGTCTGGCAGCCAGTTCCGTCATTTTGGCTTCCAGTTTACGGAGATCTTCTTCGGTAATTTGTCTCCCGCCCAGGTCCATATCATAATAAAAACCGTTTTCAACAGCCGGTCCCACCCAGAATTTAACTCCCGGGAAAATAGATTGAACCGCTTCGGCCATCAGGTGCGCTGTAGAATGCCAAAAAGTGGATTTCCCTTCTGCATCATTCCAGGTGAGAAGTTTCAACGCCGCATCATTTTGTAAAGGACGGGTTGCGTCCCATACCTCTCCGTTTACATTTGCTGCAATAACTTTCCTCGCGAGTCCTTCGCTGATAGATTTTGCAACTTCAAGAGAATTGGTTCCCAGCGGATATTCCCTTACGGCGCCATCAGGTAATGTAATTTTAATCATGAAATGCCCTATTCCTTTAAGGGTTGCAAAATTAACAAACTCTTGCCAGATTTTGCTTTGTATAAAATCATCGGGAAATATTTTTATCTAATTTGCCATTGATGAAAAACAGCCTTCGTTTATTTTACTGCCTGACTATTTTGATTGGCTGCACTCAGAACCTTGTTTATGCCCAGGACCTCACCGGCATCTGGAGGGGGCATTTTCGTTCCAATGAATTATCGGAACGACTCACGGGAAATTATGACGACAGATATAAAATGGAAGTACAGATTGCCCAAACACATAACCGGTTTCAGGCGATAACTTATTCTTATAAGAGCACTGAATTCTATGGAAAAGCAGAAGCCTCCGGCACTTTAAATGTGCAAACAAAAAAAGTATTACTGAAAGAAGGAAAATTACTGGAGGTTCGTTATGCATCCGGATCCGTTTGTGTAATGACCTGTTTTTTGCAGTATTCAAGACTGGGAAACGATGAATATTTACAGGGAACCTATTTCAGTACAAACGCTGATGATTCTACTACTGATTGCGGCAAAGGAAGTATTTTCCTTCACAGGGTAGCAGAAACGGATTTTTATAAAGAACCTTTTCTTGAAAAAAAAGAAAAAGAACTGCTGGCGCGTAAAAAAGATGCGGGGTCAGTTAAAAAATCAACCGCAGTAGTACCACCTGTTACAGGTTCAGGTGAAACTGCCAAAAAATCTACCAGTGTAAAGCCACCTGCTGTAATATCAGGTGCAACGGCAAAAAAATCTCCTCCTAAAACTAACCCCGTTAAAAAAACATCTGTTTCACCAACTGTTAATGCAAGACCGAAATCCAAGGGGATGGAGCCAGTTCAGGGTCTGAATACAAGAGACAGTACCATTAAAATTTCACAGCCACAGATACCTGTTTCAATACCTGAAGTATTACAAACCAGGACGAATGAATTACTGAAAACGCTGACGGTTAATCATTCCGATATTGAACTTCGTATATATGATGACGGAGCGATAGACAACGATACCGTTTCGGTTTATTATGACAATAAATTAATTGTTTCCAAAGCGCGTATATCTGATCAGCCTGTTACCGTTCATATTTGGGTTGAACCTTCAGATCACCCGCATCGTCTCGTAATGGTTGCGGAAAACCTCGGAGATATTCCTCCTAACACTTCTCTTCTTGTTGTAAATGACGGTGAGAAAAGGTATGAAGAAAGAATTATCTCTAACGAGCAGAAAAATATTGTGATCAATTTTATGTTTAAGAAGATCGAATGAAAGTATGGGAGTATGGGAATGTGAAACTTAAATACTTAATTCTCACAAAATATAAAAAAGGACTTCTAGTTCGTTAGACAGAAATGAGTTCTTCATTCCCATACTCCCATACTCCCATACTTTCCTATTGCTTTCTAGGTAATTTATCCTCCCGTTGTGCAGCATCATAAACAAAAGACGCTATAATTGTTGCGGCCTGTTTCATGTCTTCACCACTAAGATGGTCGTAGCTGTCCATATTGCTGTGATGTGTTCTTGATCCATATTCCATGGGATCCTGGATAAACTGAAAACCGGGTAAACCAATTGCATCAAAGGAGAGGTGATCTGTTCCTCCTGTATTTTGAAGCGTGAGTGTGGATGCTCCGAGATCATGAAATGGCTGGAACCATTGTTCGAATATCGGTTTGACAGCTGCATTTCCCTGAAGATAAATTCCACGGATTTTTCCCG
>DATHNR010000313.1:0-3356 GCA_035485835.1 Puia sp. | reverse complement strand
AATTATCCTGATGGTTCCATGGTTGTGGTCAACATATTCTGGTCCGATACTTCCATATTTAGGAAGGAAAGTGTTGTCCGGGTTGGCGATATTTTTATTCTTTTTTAAATTTTCTTCAATAAATGATTCTTCCATCTGCAGTTTAGGTTTACCTTTTTCATAGGTTGTCCGGTTCCACCAGTCATGGTTTCCGGGAATGAAAAATGCATAGCCTTTATAGTTGTCCAGCATATTGAGCTGCGACCTTACTTTTTCTATGGTTACCCGGCTGCTGTCAAATCCTTTAAATCCAACCGGTATGATTCCCCCCAAAATATTTTTATAACTATTGTCACCCAGGAAAATTACAGCGCTGTTTGGGTTTTTTACTAATTCCTTTTGAATATTAGTGAGTGCTTCGCCTGCTTCCTCATGATCGCCGGCATCACCGATTAGGAAAATTTTAAAAGGGTCCTGTGCTTGTAAAGAATTAATGGAAAGAAATAATGATGAAAGTATTTTCAAAACCAATGCAGGCTGTTTCAAAAAATTCATGCCTCTTTTATTTGCAAGTTGCACTTTATTTTGATAAGCAGCTTTTGGCTGAGATTGGACAAGGGGCAAAATGATTTGAATGCAGCAATAAGCGGTGGGACGGTTTTACTGTTAAATGTGAGTAAATTAGATTCCCCGTAATGAGAAGGGTAATTTTGATCAACCGCAAGCCACATTTTCCATTATAGAATCCTGATCACATGATATTCAATATGTATGGATTATTTATATCAGCATAAAGATTAAATGATGAAAAATAATAAAAGAGTAAAAATCAGTTTTGTTCTGTTGATTCTGTTTCTTTCCCCTTTTATTTTACTGGCACAGGAAAATGATAAAGCTAAACCAACTCCTTCACCAGATGAAGCAGCAGAACTGGCAAAGAAGCTGGCGAATCCGATTGCCAGCCTGATCAGCGTTCCATTTCAAAACAACACTTTTTATGGAATTGGATCTCTGAAGGGCACTCAGAATGTCATGAATTTTCAACCGGTTATTCCTTTTAGAATAAACGATAATTTAAATTTAATAACCCGCTACATCATTCCGGTTGTCACCCAGTATAATATAACGGGTGAAAATGCTTCACAGTCCGGATTGGGAGATGCTACAATAAGCGCTTTTCTTTCGCCATCGCATACGAAAAACGGGGTGACATGGGGAGTAGGTCCAGCCTTCCTGGTTCCCATTGCTACAGATGTAAATCTCGGAACAGGAAAATTTGGGGTTGGTCCCACAGCTGTCGTATTGAAGCAGGCGAATGGTTTTACATATGGAGCGCTTGCCAACCAGATTTGGTCGGTAGCAGGACAGAGAGATCGCCCTGATGTAAGTCAGTTGTTCGTTCAACCTTTTTTCACTTATAACTGGAAGAGCGGAGCAGGTATAGGGCTTGTCGGATCGATAACACAAAATTGGGAAACCAACACAAATGCCACTTCCATAGCAATTCCTTTGACGGGGATCACTAAATTCGGGAAACAAATTATACAGCTGGCAGTTGGTCCGCAAATCCCTGTTACCGGTACTCCTAAACCTGATTTCGGCTGGCGGGCGCAGCTGGTTCTAATCTTCCCTAAATAATAAACGGATTAATCTAGACTCACTTCATATTTAATCAGCCTTCTATGCGAAAATTAATGATCGGACTCGTGGTACTTACCTCCCTGGTTATGATTTCCTGCGGTCCAAGCAAAGAGTTGATAAGTACTCGTGCCAGGGTAGACAGCCTGGGGAATGTGGTTAACCAATTGAATGGCCAGATTGGTCAGCTCAATACACAGGTCAATCAATTGAATGGTTCTGTTTCTTCGGGGAATTCTCAGATCACCCAGTTGAAAAATCAAAACATCATAGCCATGCAGGAAGCATCTGATTGCAAACAGGCTAAAGAAGCAGTTGCCCGCAGAATGGAAGAATTAAATCGGGCCATGCAGGCCAATGGAATCAGCATGAAAGAAATACGCAGGAAAGCTGCAGAAGCGCTCGTTCAATTTGCCGATGCAGGTGTGGATGTTTCTTACAAAAATGGTTTAGTTTATATATCCATGCAGGATGCATTATTATTTAATCCGGGCAGTGCAAAATTGGGAAAGAATGGGCAACAGGCGCTTGCAGTTGTAGCTGAAGTGCTGAATGAGAATCCAAATCTTTTAATTTATGTAGTTGGTAATACTGATTCCGTAAAAGTAACGAAGGCAAAGGGATTTAGCGATAACTGGTCTTTGAGCACGGAGCGGGCAAACAGTGTGGTTCGTGTTTTGCGTGACCAGTACCTGGTTTCGATGGATCGCGTTACGGCTGCAGGAAGGGCAAAATATAATCCGGTGGCAGATAATTCGACAGAAGAGGGCAGGGCATTGAACAGAAGGACTGATATAATACTCAATCCTGATCTGAGCAGACTGTGGGATTTGATCGATAAACAGCAGTAGTTTATATGTACGCTTTAAATTTATCATTATGAAATGCAGAATGAATAACCGAAAAAGAATCATGAGAGGTATGCTTATAGTTTCTACTTTCCTGCTTTTGAATAACCAGGTCCGTGCCCAGATTTATAATGATTCTTCTCATAAATACAAAGTTTATGTGGAGCCTTACCTGATGTTTACCAGCATGAGTGGAACAACTGCAATTGGGAATCTTCCTCCAACCTTTATATGTATTCCGGCGAGCAAAGTCTTCAGTTACCTGAAAATCGGAGGAATGTTATACGCAGAAGTTCACAATGATAAACTTGCTTTCACATCCGATCTGTTTTATGCCAATCTTACGCAGGATGCTTCCTCGAAAAATAATATTCTCAGCGGAACGGCCAATTTAAAACAATTCCTTTGGGAACTGGAAGGTCTTTATCGTTTCACTCCCTGGCTGGAAGCAGGCGTGGGTGCAAGGATAAATAGTATTACCGCCGGAGTCAATATCATTTATAATCCACCCCTGGGCGGCGCCAGTAAACCGGGAAGTGCACAGAGAACTAATACCTGGGTAGACCCTCTTATAGTTACCCGATTAAAAACTGTTATTCATGATAAATGGCTGTTGCAATTGAGGGCAGATATAGGAGGATTTGGTATCGGATCTCAGTTCGCCTGGCAGTTGCAGCCTGATATCTTTTATCGTGCTTCGAAATTATTACAAGTGGGGATTGGGTACCGCACAATTTCCATGAATTATTATAATAATAAAACTGGCAGTGATTATTTTTCATATGATATGCAGGAGTATGGACCACAAATCAGGATCGGATTTAATTTTTGAGAAAGGATTTTTTATACATCAGGCAAAGATTCATTATTTATATACCATCGTTTAGATCA
>DATHNR010000312.1:0-3498 GCA_035485835.1 Puia sp. | reverse complement strand
AGGTACTGGAGGAGTATGCAGACTTTACAAATCCTTAAGAAAGGAGGCATGCGAACTAAAAGTGGTATCATGTTGGGCCTTGGTGAGAAAAAGGAAGAAGTCATTCAAACCCTAAAAGACCTCGCCAATAACGGTGTGGATGTAATTACTATCGGTCAATATCTGCAGCCCACTAAAAAACATTTACCTGTTGCCCGTTTTGTTCATCCGGATGAGTTTGCCGAATTCCGCGAAATTGGGTATGAAATGGGTGTCGACTACGTGGAAAGCGGACCACTTGTACGCTCATCTTACCATAGCGAAAAACATGTCCTGAAAGGATATGGAAGGAATGTATGGTTAAAGGAAAATTCCAAACTTAAGTCTTAAAGATCAGGTTGTAAACCTTGATATATAAAGCAAAAGATTAGGCTGGTTTTAAAATCTGTGAAGTGATATTCAGAAATTCTGAACCGGGGTAAAGTTCCTATTTGAGTTTATTCTGTTTTTTATATGCGGCCATATAATCTTTCAGGGCTGAATGGTATACAGAAGTTTTTTTCTTAACCTTGTAAGCTTTTTTCTTCAACGGATCTTTTACAATTTCACTGGCGTGTTTGGAGGCTTTCGCGAAAATTTCCCTATATTGTAGTTGTTCTTTGGTATATTTTACCTGGCTGCGGTCAGGATATTTACAGGCAAAGGTTTCCCCGTTGATGATCTTGAACACCAACTTTTTTCCGACAGCACCGGAAAGATTTTCAAGGATGATATTGCTTCTGACTCTCGCCATTTACCTGTTTTAACCCCAAGTTAGGGAATTTTTCTCACTCATCTTACGTCTTCTTACGTGATATTACGTCTTTTCACGTCTCCATACATATGTGATTCTACATTCATTCTATATTCGTTTCACATTACTCCCGGTGTTCTTCTGGAGTTCGGCCAGAAATTCGAAAGATTTGTCGAGGTAATACAAAAGCGATATAGAACGAATATAGAATGAACCCGGAACATTCTGAAAAAGAAAACATTCAATCAACAGTCATTCCATATTGGCAATCCTTCAATCCCGATTAAGGGTGCGGAGGGGGAGGAGGAGGTGCCGGAGCTCCCGGAGGAGCTGGAGGCTGACCCTGGTGGCCAGGTACACAAGCTGCCAGAAAAGCCATAAATAGAACGGCCAAAATAAACTTTTTCATATGTAATGATTTTTAGAAATAATGCCAGTCATGCTGGTGCATTAGAAACTAAAAAATCATGCCACCCTAACGCTCAACGCGTAACGCTTAACGCGTAACGCTTAACGCTTAAAGCCAAATGAAATGATAGTTGAAGTTTAAAGTAATTCCTGATTATAAAGCCGGTGCTGACCAAATATGCTTTAGGCGTTTTGCGTTACGCGTTACGCGTTAAGCGTTAAGCGTTTCAGGTCATATCCCAAACCAGCGCGCTGGCTCCCAGAATAGCAGCATCTGATTCCCTTAAATGGCTCACGAGGATTTTTACACGGTTTTGAAATACCTGTATCAGGTTTGCTTCCATATGTTCCCGGGTGGGCTTAAGGATAAAATCCCCTGCTTTGGTTAAGCCACCAAATAATATTATCGCTTCAGGGCTGGAGAACATTACAAAATTGGCCAGCGCTGTGCCAAGTATCTTTCCTGTGTAATCAAATATTTCTCTGGCTACTTTATCGCCCTGTACAGCAGCATCATATACTTTTCGTGAATCAATTTCTTCCACATCAATTTTGCGAAGCAGGCTTTCTTCTTTTGTGCTGCTTAATACTTCTTTCGCAGTCAGCATAACTCCGGTAGCTGAAGCATAGCTTTCCAGTGACCCCTTTTTTCCCGTTCCTTCATGATACCGGCCATCAGGGATGATAATTGTATGACCCAGTTCACCCGCAAAACCATCACGCCCCAGAATGAGATGGCCATTTGCTACTATACCACTTCCAACTCCTGTGCCCAGAGTGATCATGATAAAATCCTTCATTCCCTGAGCTGCACCATACATCATTTCGCCAATAGCAGCTGCATTTGCATCATTGGTAAGATTGGTCTGGATCTGGAATTTATCCTGAATCATCTGCGCTAAAGGAAGAATTCCTTTCCAAGGCAGATTAGGTGCATATTCTACAGTGCCGGAATAAAAATTACCATTTGGAGCTCCTACACCAATTCCACGAATGCGACCCGTTCCACCCACGTTCTGAATAAGTGTGGAAAGTTTATCGTGGAGCTCGTCGATAAACGTCTCGATTTTTTTATGCTTCTTTGTGGAAAGATCCCCTGTAAATAAGACGTTGCCGCTACGATCTACAATACCAAACTTGGTTCCTGTGCCGCCAATATCTATTCCAACAGCTAAGGCTTCCAGAGAGGTTGGGGTAGTAGTTGCTTTTGCCATGAAATGTTTTTATCTAATGACTTCCGATTTGCTCGTCAAAATTAAGGCCCTGTGATTTTAATACATTCTTAAGTTTTAAAGCCAGCCAAGCCAGAAAAGCAAAACAAACTGCCGCAACTAAATATGAGTTATGCATTCCTATGCCTGGATTATCTCCAAGTGCACCCTGGAATGGAGGAATTACGGCACCGCCAAGGATCATCATAATGAGAAATGCTGAACCCTGGCTTGTATATTTTCCCAATCCTGCAATACCCAATGCAAATATGCAGGGCCACATGATGGAACAGCACAATCCACCAGCCATAAAACAATAAACTGACAGAAGACCATTAGTGAATACACCTATCAGCATAGCAAGTGTTGCTAATGTTGCAAGCGTCAATAATGTTTTAACAGGTTTTGTTTGTCCGAAGAAAAATGCAATGATCGCAATGATGATACAAATGGAATATGCATATAAATTACTGACATCATTTCCCTTGAGTCTGTTTGCGATCAAAACCACCGCAAATGCAATAAATGGAACTACTATGGTGGCAATTTTTCTGCCCATCTTAGATAAATTAAACACGCCGATCGCTCCCGTCCATCGGCCAATCATAAGGCTTCCCCAATAAAGGGAAATATATTTTGAAATCTGGCTTTCATTAAGACCACTTGCAGTAAGATAGTTTTTCGTTTTAAGTAATGCCCCGAAATTATTGTCGATCGTTACTTCCACACCTACATAAACGAATATTCCAATCATACCAAATATCAGCTGAGGATATTTCATGGCACCCCATCCGTCGTTATTTTTTAAAGCAACATTGTTGGAATAAAACAGGGTGCACAAAACAACAACGATGGTGGCAATTAGTAAAGGGGCTTTACTGATTTCAGTGAAATGACCCACAATAATTATTGCAATGATCAGGCCTGTCATGGTCAAAAGGGATTTCGAAGCTTTGCCGGCTTTTTCAAATTTTTCATCATTCTTTCCTGCAGGTAATTTTGAAAAGGCAAAAATCAGTGCAACCAAAGCAAAAACGACTGCCACGATGACGTATAAAGATTTGACAGAGGAAACAGAAGTATCATCGGGATCGGCGTTTACAGAAC
>DATHNR010000311.1:0-4631 GCA_035485835.1 Puia sp. | reverse complement strand
TGCATCTGTAGTTGTATCTTATCTATTGAATGATAAAGTTCCTGAGATGGCAGTTGAAATGACCAATACCAGTAAAGGACTTCTTGCCGAATTCCTGGGCACATTTGCCCTGGCTTATGTTGTTCTCAATGTTGCCACTTCTAAAGAGACGAATGGTAACAGCTTTTACGGACTGGCTATAGGATTTACAGTTCTAACGATGGCGCTCGCCTTTGGCGGCGTTTCAGGCGGTGCGTTTAATCCGGCTGTCGCAATTGGTATCTGTATGCTGAAGCTGGCGTCCTGGACCAGCATATGGGTATTCCTGATAGGATGTTTTGGCGGTGCATCCATTGCTGCCCTTGTTTTCAGAATCTGCAACCCTGATGATAAATAAGATAGATCTTATGCCGGCAAAAGTTATCCTATGCAAAAGGTTTATCGATTGAAATGGCCGGCTGGGAAAACCATTTAGGTCCTTCTTCGGTCATGTATACGCAATCCTCAAGACGAACACCGAATTCGCCGGGTATTGCAATCGTAGGTTCTATGCTAAAACACATCCCTGCTTTTAATGGCTGTTGATTTCCTTTTACCATATTGCCCCATTCATGCCCGTCCATTCCAATACCATGGCCCGTTCGATGAGGCAATCCCGGGAGTTTATAACCCGGGCCAAAACCTGCGTCTGTAATTACTTTTCGCGCAGCAGCATCTACCTGTTCGCAGGGAATTCCGATCCTGGCTGCCGCAAATCCAGCTGCCTGTGACTTCTGTTCAAGATTCCAGATTTCAAGTTGCCGGGCGGTAGGTTCAGCTCCAAAAACAATGGTTCTGGTAATGTCTGAACAATATCCTTCCACCTTGCAACCACAATCCATTAGCACGATATCACCTTTTTTCAGGGACTGTGGTTTTATACTTCCATGCGGCAGGGCAGAAGAAACACCAAATAGAATCAGGGCGAAATCTGGTCTGGCTCCCATTTGAGCATGTGCTTTATTTATGATTGAAGAAATTTCTCCGGGGGAAATTCCTTCTTTCAGATTACTGATTCCTAATTTCATGGCAGCTACCGTTATATCGGTTGCTTTTTGCATCAGCGCCAGTTCAGCAGCAGATTTGATCATTCTGCATGGAACAGTAACCGGGTCACCACTCACATATTCCATGGTAGGTCCTGCTTTTCTGATTCCGTCAAAAATAAAAAAGCGAAGCTGCTCTTCGATTCCGATTTTTCCAGAGCTTATATCTGAATCAATAAGAGCACGAATGATTTGTTCGTAAGGACTTTCATCTTCCTGCCAGACATATACTTTTTTACCTATAGTAATTAACTCCCGAAAACGGTCTTCTTCAAATCCCGGGCATATATATGCAATTTCTCCGCTTGCAGGAATCACGGCTACCATGGTACGTTCACTGGGCCACCAGGAAATTCCTGTGAAATATTCAAGCGATGTACCCGCTTCTATAATAAGTGCTCTGATTTTATTTTGAATCATTAATCGCTGGGCCCTGGCTACCCTTTCCTTTCTTTCTTCAGGAGAGATTGGAACAACACCCTGCATCATGGAATGCAATATTCCTGGTTTTTCAGCTGAAATTTCTCCGGCATTTCTGACCGATGTAAATCCTGTTGTTACAGCTGATCCGGCTACCAGCGTGGAAAGCTGAATGAAATTTCTTCTTTTGAGATTCAAAAATTAAATTTTGAGGTTTAAATCTAATACATACCTGAAGGTATGTATTTTCATGCCTTTATATATCTTTAGGTATCCGGGAACAATACAAAATCCGGAAGTTATATGACGAGTGATGTTATTTCAGTTATTGCCAATCTTGCGCTGGCGTTATCATTTATCGTCGGACTTATTTTTGGTATTGTCCAGGTACGGGCAGCTGCGCGTGATCGTCGTGAGCGCCTCACACTTGAAACTCTTCGGGAATTTCAAACGCGTGAATTTGTTGAACTCCTGCATTATGTTTCCTTCCATGATCTTCCTTCCAATCGTGAAGGAATGATGGCACTTCCTCCTGACGAAAGAACTTTACTTATACAGTTCGGACAGGAAATGGAATCACTTGGGATACTAGTTGCAGAACGGCTTATTAATATTGACCTGGTAGATAAAACGTTGGGTTCGTTTGTTATTACTTCATGGGAGAAATACAAAGCCATGTTCCTGGATATACGTGAGAAACAACCCGATCCTTTTCTGGGTGAATATTTTCAGTGGCTTGCAGAACAAATAGATGAAAGAATGCGCTCGAATCCACGCGAACCATTTTATAAAACAAGTAAATCCGCTCTTCACTGGAAATAAATCTCCACGTTCATTACAAGCTTGCTCATTTATTTTATTTGGATTCAGTCATTTTCACGTATATCAAATAATTTATAGATTTATTCGTAACTTGGTTTCAATGATTTTTAAACGATTAAACTTGTTGTTATGAAAAGATATTTATTATTCCTGGGATTGTTTCTGACACTCTCAGTGTTTGCCGCAGATAAAGGTACCTGGACAGGATACATCAGTGATGCCCATTGCGGAGCAAAAGGAAACAATGACGGACATGCCGCATGCGCTAAAAAATGCGTGAAAGAAGGTTATGCACCTGTGTTCGTAGTTGGTGATAAGGTTTACACAATCACTGATCCAAAAAAAGTAGCCAGCTTTATTGGTGATAAAGTAACGATTACCGGTACAATTACCGGAGATGCAATAGATATAGAAAAAGTAAGCAAATAGTTCCCCCGAACTTCTTTTGTTCCTGATACTATATTAATTTCCTGGTTGAAAAGCTGAGCAGCTTCTTCAAAAAAATATTTTATTACCTATTCGATGTGTTTAACCAGACAGATAATAACCTTCTTTCTCATTTTATTTGTCAATTACTCTATGGCGCAGGATACCAGCGCATTCAAGGTGGTACATTTTAATTCGTCCCATACTTCATTTCCGGACACAGGGAGGGCTTACGGCATTATGTACGACAGCGTTCTTTATAATACTACGGATCACTATTCCGATAGTTCCGTTTTACTTGTCATTCCACGGCGATTAGAACGCACAGAAAAAATTGATCTCATATTTTGGTTCCATGGCTGGCGAAATAATATTGATACGGCGGCGGAATTTTATAAACTAACTAAACAGTTTATTGCTTCGGGACGCAATGCTGTACTCGTTTTGGCGGAAACAGCACGGAATGCTCCGGACAGTTATGGAGGAAAATTGGAACAACCGGGAATGTTTAAGGCTCTGGTGAAGGATGTTATGAATGAATTAAAGAAGAATGGTATTGCTCCTAAGGCCGAACCTTCGAACGTGTTAATTGCCGGGCATAGTGGTGCATTCAGGGTAATTGCATATATACTTCAAAATGGGCAGGTTCCGGTTCAGGAAGTATTTTTGTTTGATGCGCTATACGGTCAGACCGACAAATTTTTATCATGGTTAAATGAGAACCATTCTCACCATTTTATCCACTGGTATACAAATCATGGAGGCGGCACAGATGAAATGAGTGAAATCATGATGCTGCAGTTAAAAGAGCAGCATAGCAATTTTGCACTTACAGAAGAAGCAGTGATAACAAAAAAAATAATAAAAAATAACAGGATACTTTTTGTTCATAGTCCAAGGGAGCACAATGTTATTATAAACGATCCGGATGATTTCCAGTTATTGCTGGAAAATAGTTTCTCACTGAGCCCTATCCAAATGAATTGAGGATAGTTCCGGAAAAATATTCCATTCATTTTATAGTAAAATAAAGATGAGAATTATCGTAAAGGAAAATCCGTCTGAATTGGGAAAAGAAGCTGGTCAAATGGCTGCGCAAATGATCAGGCATTCTATCGAAAGCAGGGGAGAAGCGAATCTGATTCTCGCAACGGGAACCAGTCAGTTTGAAACATTGAATCAGCTTACAAAGGAAGAAATAGACTGGGGCAGAGTGATCTTGTTTCATCTGGACGAATTTATCGGATTATCCGAATCTTCACCGGCGAGTTTCAGAAGATATCTGAAAGAGAGGTTCATTCAAAAAATTACTCCGTTGAAGGAAATGCACTTTGTAAATGGTGAAGGGGCACCTGCTGAAGAGTGTAAGCGGTTAAATGGGATAATTGGAAACATTTCCATCGACCTGGCGCTGGTGGGTATTGGAGAAAATGGACATCTTGGATTTAATGACCCTCCTGCCGATTTTGGAACAGACGAACCATTTATTGTAGTAGAGCTGGATGAAAAATGCCGGCAGCAGCAATTTGGCGAAGGCTGGTTCAAATCCATCAACGACGTGCCCCGTATGGCTATTACCATGTCGATAAAACAAATAATGAAATCCAGCCGGATAATTTGCTCAGTACCCGATACCAGAAAAGCAGCAGCGGTAAAAGAGAGTTTTGATAATCCTGTTTCCAATTTAGTTCCAGCCAGTATATTGCAGACGCATAAGAATTGCTTATGTTTTCTTGATAAATCATCTTCGGCTTTACTTAAAAATCCGGAGATTCATTTGGATTCAGTCTAATCATAACCAGGTGGCTACAAAAAAATCGCTGATTAAAATTAGGAATGGGAATTTAATTACACCTGAACGGATTATTCCAAATGGTTCAGTTCTGATTGAAAATGGTA
>DATHNR010000310.1:0-2793 GCA_035485835.1 Puia sp. | reverse complement strand
TTAGCTGAAAGCCATCCATTACCACAACCTATTTCCAATATGGACAGAGGTTTGTGCTTATTACCCAGATAATTCTTTAATCTTTCAGAAGATCTCTTTCTCGCCTGCCATTCATCATAATGAATATGACGAAGACCGATGAATGGCAATTGCGCTACCTGTTCATCACTATAAATCCTGTTTTCACTTTGTCTGGAAGCAATGTAAATTTCTTCAAAGTTGCTTTCGGACGTGGAAATACTGAGATTATTTATAAACATATTGCTTGAACTTAAAATCCCTGCAGCTCAGGCTGCCGGTACTTCCACATACGATGTAAAAGCTTTATTTCATATGGGTATTTATGCATATTTATATTGTACCGTATTCCCGATACCAGGCGGATAGCCTTCCTTTTGAAACTATTCAATCTTATATCAGTAACAGTTGGAAAGTACCCGTTTAGTACAGTCTCAAAATTTTTAATTTTATCAATCATGGCAGGAGTGAGCCAGGGCGTAAGCGGATTCTTCCTGAGATCAAAATTTTCCCATGCCGGACTTATCCAGTCTTCCAGTTTCTCCGGAAATTTAAATCCTTTTTCAAGAGCCTGGTTATAGAGATCAGAACCTTCGGTAGCAACCGGGCTATAAGTGTATAACACTATTTCTGTTCCCGGATTAATACGTTTTATTTTCTTAATAAAACTGATTTCAAAATCAATCTGTGCTTCCACTTCTTCCGGTGTTGGTGCCGGAGTTCCTAAAACGAAAGAATATTCAGGAATAATATTGAATTTTTTCATTCTTGCGGCAAAGGCTGCAATCTGTTCACCACTTTGCGTGCCACCCTTATCCATTTGTTTCAGAACAGCATTATTGCCGCTCTCGGCACCAAAGAAAATAATTTTGCAACCGGCATCCCTGATCAGGGCAAGCGTAGAATCTTTGAATTTATGCATGGTATCGATACGCGCCATACCCCACCAGCTCATTTTCTCGGGTAAAATCAATTTTGCAAATTCAACGGTTCTTTTCTCTGATACAAAAAAATTATTATCGTGAAATTCAATGGCGTCTGCTCCCCATTTATCTTTTATATACTTTATATCTTTATAAACTTTCATGGCAGATTTCGCCTTCCATCGGGCTTCGTAGGTTGGAACAACAGCACAAAAAGAACAGGTGAAAGGACAACCAATACTTGAATGATATGCCAGCGTTTTCTTTCCCAAATACGTTTTTCCAAGATATTTATCCATCGAATAAAACTCTGCAAGTTTATCATAAGGAAGTTCGGGCAAATCGTCCTGTTCTATCAGTTCTTCCTTCAAAGTTTTGATAATCCTGTCTCCTGATTTATAAATAAGATTTTTAATCAGTTCGAAAGGCTCATTATTATCCAATGCATGGATGAGTTTTGGGAAACAATGATCGCCGGGACCATTGATAACAAAATCGACATAGCCCGAATGAAGTACAGATTTATATTGATTGGTTGGGAAATACCCTCCCCAGATTATTTTAATATCAGGGAAATATTCCCTTACAGCTTTAGAAAAAGGAATCGCCTGTTTTAGCTGCGGACCAGGCATAACCGTAAAGCCTATATATTTATAATTACCCGTTTCCAGATATTGCATAATTCTGGCCAAAGGATCCTGCTCCCGGTTGCCATCAACTATAACCCATGGGTATTTGCCTTCAACAGACGCAGCAATGTTTAAGATGGAATTCGGAACACGGTGCTTGGCAACTGCGCTTCGCGGATTTACTAATATTATTCCATTCATAGAGATTCCCGGAGCATTAAAAACCCCCTTCCTTTAGGTACGTCAAAGGCTCCCGGGCGGTTGCAAAATCCACGATCGCCAGGGCAAATACAACCCATTTCCACCTCTTTCCGTATTCACTTACAGGAGGGGTCTGACATATTTACGGGACCGGTTAAAAATGCTCACAGCAATTAAAAGTTTATTGTACAATTCCAGCTTTTTCGAGCAGGGAAAAGATGTGGTTGTTGCCTATGATATCTGGTCCGATTCCTATGACTGTCAACCTGGTAACCTGATGCTTGACCTGGATGAACTGATCTTTTCGGAGCTGATGAAAGATATCGATATCCGAAACAAAAATGTAGCAGATATTGGATGTGGAACAGGCAGGCACTGGCAGAAATTATACGAAAAAACACCAGCATCGCTAACAGGCTTTGATGTGTCACAGGGCATGTTGCATCAGTTAATGCGAAAATTCCCCTCAGCAATAACTCATCTTACCACCGACAATCTTCTAAATTCAATAAATGATTCACAGATAGATTTTCTTATAAGTACTTTAACAATTGCCCACATTAAAAATATTGAAGAAGCCATTGCTTCCTGGTCAAGGGTTTTAAAAAACGGAGGCGATCTCATCATAACGGACTTTCATCCTGCCATGCTCAAAAAAGGAGGCAAGCGTAGTTTCAAATATGAACATGGAAGTCTGTCAGTAATAAATTATACCCACCCATTGGAAAAGGTTAAGAAAATCCTTTTAAGGCACGGGTTACAAGTTATCAGACATGTTGAAAGAATAGTAGACGAAGAAGTAAGACCATACTATGAAGCACAGGATGCGCTGCCCGTTTATGGCCGGTTTCAGGATACCCCAATTATTTACGGATTACATTTAAAAAAACAATGTGCTGCTGAATAACGTTACGCTCATAAATGAGAGCAGGCCTGTTGACATTACTATTTCAGGTGAGAAAATCACAAGCATTGGACCTGTCAATAAACAGAATGAGGCTGATCCTCTACAAATTCACTTT
>DATHNR010000309.1:0-5300 GCA_035485835.1 Puia sp. | reverse complement strand
TGGCAAAAATATCCGGATTCAAACCATATTTTTTTGCATTCGATTGTAAATAAGTCAGCGCTGTTGTTGCACTTTCTTTCATTACATTACCAAGATTCCCAGTAAGTTTAAGATCCCCTTTCCCATCGCTGATACTGGTTTCAATAAAAAGAATATCGCCTCCTACATAGGTCCAGGCAAGGCCAACCGCGACTCCCGGCATATTGGCTACTTTATATAAATCATTATTATAACGGGGCTTACCCAGAACTTTTTCAATATCTTTTTCTGTGATGGAAGCCTTAAGCCTGTTCTTAAATGCAAATTCTTTTGCTTCATAGCGCATGATGGATGCTAATTGTCTGTCCAGTTCCCTGACGCCGCTTTCACGTGTATAATCTGAAATGATTTTACTAAGATTCTTATCGGATAATTTAAGAGGCATTCCTTTTAATCCGTGGGCTTCTTTTTGTTTTGGAACAAGGTGTCTTTTTGCTATCTCAATTTTTTCTTCTATGGCGTATCCGCTAAGATCAATGATCTCAATACGGTCGCGTAAAGCCGGTTGAATATGACCAATATCATTCGCAGTAGCAACGAATAAAACCCTGCTGAGGTCGTATTCCAGTTCCAGATAATTGTCGTAGAAAGTATTATTCTGTTCAGGGTCCAATACTTCCAGAAGTGCAGAAGAAGGATCTCCCCGAAAATCAGTTCCGACTTTATCGATTTCATCCAGAATCATCACAGGATTAGATGATTTTACTTTACGCAAAGACTGTAAAATCCTTCCCGGCATAGCCCCGATATAAGTTTTACGGTGTCCCCTTATTTCGCTTTCATCGTGCAGGCCGCCGAGACTAATGCGCACATACTTTCTCCCGATGGCATTGGCAATACTTTTGCCAAGCGAAGTTTTCCCGATTCCGGGAGGACCAACAAAACAAAGGATGGGACTTTTCATATCCCCCTTAAGTTTTAAGACAGCGAGGTATTCAAGTATCCTTTCTTTCACTTTCTTCATTCCATAATGATCCTGGTCCAGCACTTTCGAGGCTTTCTTCAGGTCATATAGATCGTCTGTATATTCATTCCAGGGTAAGTCAAGCATCAGGTCAAGGTGGTTATACACGATCGAGTAGTCGGGTGTACTCGGATGCATACGTTCAAGTTTCTCAATCCCCTTTTTAAATATTTCTTTTGCTGCCTGCGGCCATTTTTTTGATTCCGCTTTTTTCTGCATTTCACGCAACTCACGTTCATTGCTGTCGCCTCCGAGTTCATCTTTGATACTCTTAAGCTGTTGCTGCAAAAAATAATCGCGCTGCTGTTTGTCGAGCTCCGTTTTGGTTTTGTTGGTGAGTTTATTTTTTAATTCTGCAAACTGTAATTCTTTTTGCAACAATTGCATCAACAGGTCCGCGCGTGATCTGATATGATCAGTTGAAAGGAGTTCCTGTTTATCGGTTAGTTCTGAATTAAGGTTGCTTGAAATAAAATGAATCAGAAAAGAAGGGTTCTCAATATTTTTCAGGATGATCGATGCTTCCGTAGGAATATTAGGTGAAAGCTGTATGATCTGGGCTGCAAGATCCTTGATATTTGATACATAGGCTTCAAAATCCTGATCCTTTGGCGCTTCTTCTTCCATCAGCAGGATTACCTGCGCTTTAAAATACGGATCATCAGTAGTTATTGCACCTACTTTAAATCTTCTTTTACCCTGAAGTATAACGGTTGTACCGCCATCAGGCATTTTGATTACTTTGATGATTCTGGCGATGGTTCCAACAGTAACCAATTCATCCAATGAAGGATCTTCCACACTACTGTCTTTTTGTGCCAAAACGCCGATCAGTTTGTCAGTCTTATAAGCATCATTTACAGCCTTTATACTCTTATCCCTGCCTACTGTTATCGGAAGTACTACACCCGGAAAAAGCACGGTATTCCTTAAGGGAAGAATAGGAATTTCTTTGGGGATCTCAGCATCTGCAAGGTTATCGTGTTCTGTTTCGTTTATCGGGATAATGGGCATAAAATCCATTTCCTGTTCACTTCGCTGAAAAAAGAGTTTATCATTCATAATTATAAAGGGGTGACAAAATAACACCTCTTTGGGAATTATCCTATCTTTTTATAGTTGAACCCTTTAGGCTCAAGTTTAGTGCCACCATTTTAGGCCTAAAGCCCAAAGCTTAAAGCCTAAAACCGGCTTGGAAATTAATTTCTTTAATAAATCTTTTCGATTTATAAATAAAAAGTCCTCCCGCGATAAGAGAGGACTAAAACTATTTTGAGGTTTTAGGCTTTGGGCTTTAAGCTTTTTGAAGTTTACAAAATCCGAAATCCGATATAAAGTTGGATATTCTGGTTCTTCCAGGTATCTACATCGTTTACACCATTGAGATTGTTCAGTCCATAAATATAGCGGGCACCGGCTTTAAACCCTCCAATATTGACCTGTGCACCCCCTACAATAGAAATGTCACCGTTTTTAAAAGCATTTTCACCATTTCCAACCAGGGTTTGATTGGTACTCATTAGAATACCAAACTGTGGTCCAAGTTGTAAACTCAGAAGCGGAATGGGCTTATAAGAAAGTAATATTGGGATACTTAAATAATTCATTTTAACATCTACATCATTGAAGCCGGTAGGAATGATTTCATCGAACCCATCTGCCGTTTTTGTATTCGTCTGATTAAATAAAAGCTCTGGTTGAATGCCCCATTTTTTATCGATGTTAAGTTCAGCAAAACCACCCACACTGTACCCCCATTCAAATCCGTCACTAAAGGCCCTGCCCGAAATTTGAGAAAGATTGGTTCCGGCTTTGATACCGAAGTGAAAACTTTGCGCCCGGATGCCCGACACGGATAAAATAGAAACAAAGAGCACTAAAAAACATACTTTCTTCATAAGTGATTTTTTTGATTATTGACTTCCTTTTACCCGGAACGTTTAATATTGTATTTTGGTTAGCTTGAAATTAATTTTAACAGCTTATTAATGATTGAGCAACCTCTTTTAAACGGAAATACTGAACTCTTCAAGAAAATTATACAAATTCAATCAGCGTGATCTCGGGTAGGATTCCTACCCGTCCCGGGTAACCGATAAATCCATATCCTCTATTCACATATAACTTTTGTTTGCCATTTTCATACAATCCGGCCCATTGGTTATAAACATATTTTACCGGACTCCATTTAAATCCCGGAATCTCAATTCCAAACTGCATGCCATGGGTATGTCCGGCAAGTGTAAGATCGATATCACCATATTGGGGTCTTACTTCTGCATCCCAGTGGCTGGGATCATGACTCATTAAAATTTTAAACGGATATTTTTCGGCGCCCGGATAGGCTTTCCACATTTTTCCGTGTTTAGGAAATCTAGCTTTTGCACTCCAGTTTTCTATTCCGATCAGGGCAATTTCCTGTCCCTGTTTTTCCAACACTACATGTTCATTCATCAATAAACGCCAGCCCATATTGGCCTGCAGGGTTTTAAGATCATCGATGTTTTGATTTCTGGCATCTTCGGTGGGCCATTTCACATAATCACCATAGTCGTGATTACCCAAAGTGGAAAAAACACCCATGGGTGCTTTCAATCGGCTGAAGACTTCCTCATATCCCAACATTTCTGATGTACGGTCATTAATTAGATCACCTGTAAATAAAATCAAATCAGGTTCAAGATCCAGTATCATTTGAACACCTTTTTCTACTGCTTTCCTGTTATCAAAACTTCCGGAATGTATATCTGATATCTGAACAATTTTTAATCCACGGAAAGCTGGTGGAAGGTTTTTAAAAGAAAGCGGAACACGCCGAATTTGATAATTATATTTATTTGAAAATCCATAGACAAGAGAACTTATCAGGGTGCCTCCAATTCCAATGCCAAGCCAACTGAGAAATATGGAACGTGAAATCCCCTCATTCACTTCACTTTCTCCTTCCGTATTCCTAAAAAATATTTTTGCAACGGCCCATTGAATAAGACGACGAAGATCATCAATCAGAAAAATTACAGAAGCGAGCAATTTGGCGAAGAAAAATCCGACGATTGTAGCAAAAAGATAATTCCTCAGATTCTTGGGCCAGCGTTCCGTATTGAGATATGGCAGGCTAATGAAAATGACAATGATCGAAATGGACAAAACCCAATAACCCGAAAAAATAACAGATTTTGTACGGGATGAAGATCCCTGGCTTAGCATTTTTACCACCTGGAATACGTACAGATCAATAGCTGCCATAACAATGGCTATGATCGAAAGAAAACCTGTACTGCGCATGGATTTGATTTAACGATCCTTTAAAATTGAATGAATTCGTCCAACTGCCGGTTTATTTCTCGTATAGTTTCCTGATGTGCCATTTCATCTTCTTTGAACAGGGTGTCAACAACAGAAATAGGAAGTTTGTTCGGATGAACGACCGTACCTACATAGTGCATTATGCCCGTCAGATGATCCATTCCACGAAGGTTACCGGCCCTGCCCTTAGAAACACCTGTAAGCAATGCTTTTTTCCCCTTCCAGACTTTTTTTACATCGGATACATCTATCAGGCATTTCAGTACACCCGGAATAGATCCATTATACTCGGGACTAATAAAAATATATTTTTCAGCAGGCAGAAGCCATTTTTTTTCCAGCTGAACTACCTCAGGACTGCGATCCATTAAGTCAAGTCCAACCAGGGAAAGTACCTGGGCTTCAATATTTTTTTTCTTTAAAATAGATTGATAAAGTTTGGCAATGCGGAGGGTAAAACTATCTTTCCGGTTGGTGCCTGATATTATAAGATACATGGGCATGCAAGTTAAGGCGAAGCGGTATTTTTCTGAACTCGGGCGGCAAGTTTGTATTTTTACCCGTCAGCAGGCAGGAAAGGGAAGGTAATTTTGTACTTTCACGAATCTTTTATAGGGGTTATTTGGATAAAAAACGAAATTAAATCATGGTTAAGGGTATGGCGAGAATCATAGGTGTGGCGAATCAGAAAGGCGGAGTCGGTAAAACAACTTCAGCCATCAATTTGGCGGCCAGTCTTGCCGTGCTTGAATTCAAAACACTGCTGGTGGATGCAGATCCACAGGCCAACAGTACGACCGGCGTCGGTTTTGACCTGCATAATATAACTCAAAGCCTGTACGATTGTATGGTAAACCAGGTGACTGCCCGGGATGTGGTATTGAAAACAGAAGTACCTAATCTTGACCTGGTACCATCTCACATAGACCTGGTAGGAGCCGAAATAGAAATGATAAATTACCCTGACCGGGAAACAGTTTTGAAGAATATA
>DATHNR010000308.1:0-10755 GCA_035485835.1 Puia sp. | reverse complement strand
CTGTATTCTCGAACCCCCGCTCATATTTCCCGATACCAGATTCAGGCAATGAACCCCCAAGTTGATACGATAAATTATCACCGCTGAATTTTCTGGCCAGTTCGGTAAAATCAGCTCCGTTCCGGATTGCCTGATAAATCGAATCCGCTCTTTTTTGCGTTTCCACTTTAGCAGCCACGTTCGCCTGAAAAGGAAAAGCCACCAGAATTTGTGCTACACGTATCCGCCCGGCGGCTGGCCTTTCAGCAGTTTTCTTTAAAATGATATATCCTCCGGCAGTACGGAAAACAGGGCTGAATTTTCCCACGGCCGTATGATAAGCAACTGTTTCCATTGCATATGGGAGATCAAATACGGTTATGAAGTCCAGATCACCCTTATTATTTTTTACAAATGGATCTTCAGAAAATTGCAGGGCTGTTTCATCGAAACCCTTGCCGCTTTTCAAATCCTGGTAAGCATTTTGAATTTTCTTCCATGCTTTGGCTGTATCAGATGGGGAAGCATTTTTTGGTGCCGCAACAATAATGTATGATAGTCGAAGATCATATTGACTTCTGTTAAAAGCTTCCCTGGCCATTGCATTCAGGCTGCTTTCATCATTTGTATATTGATCTACAATCTGACTCTTGAAATTCTGCAACTCGGTAATCTGCCCGGGCAGCGTATCCAGTTTCATATCAAAAGCTGCCTGTACTTTCAGGCGATACCTGATATAAAGATTAAGATAATCCCGATAAGCTTTTTCGGTGGCCTTTACATGAGAATTATTCTTGCGAAAAGCAGTAAGAAATTCTTCGCTGGAGATGAAATGGTTGCCATAGCGAACGAGTGTCTGACCGAAAAAAGATTTAGAAAAAAAAAGCAGGAGTGAGATCAGTACTACATTCTTCATATCAGGGAGTATTGACCTTTTTCAGTTTAAGGTTGATGACTTCGTCCACCTGCTGGTAAGTAAGTTTCTTTGCCACAATACGTTTTTCCTTATCAAGCAAATAGAGTACCGGCGTTTGGTAAACATCATATAATTGCCGGTAATCAGGCCGGCCGGCAGCTGCTACTTCATCATGCTGAGCCGTTGTCTGGTAAACGTTTATCCAATCCTTCAAATTGTGAGCCTGAATAAAATTCCGCCAGTTATCCTGCCCTCCGTCGACCATCACCCCATAAATCTGAACCCCCTCATATTTCCATTTAGCCTGGTAAATGGAATCTACTTTTGGAATTGTTTCCTTGCAATGACTGCAGGTTGGATCCCAGAAACAAATGAGTACAAAATTGGCAGGTATTTCATAAAGTGACCTGATTTTACCAGACGTATCCGTCATCTCAAGGTTCGCCGCTGGTTGTCCGATAAGATTAGCCATAATGCTGTAGGCACGGTCGTCCACAAATTTCCGGTATTTCTCGGTAAAGAAATCCGCCTGACCTGTATTGATATATTTCTCAAATAAGTGAATGAATACAGCGTCCTGACCCATAAATTCCGGATTAATATATTTCTGGGTAAAATAGACAAGAAGAAATTTGAACATGTCTTTGTTGGTGCGGGAATACAGGAGCATATAATCAATCTCCCTATCGATGGAATCTGATTCGGGTGAAACAAGGTCTTTATAATAGCGATCAAGTTTAGGTTCAAAGATCGGTGTCCGCAGCAGGCGGTCATCTGTAAAAGAAATATTGTCCCAGTAATGTTCTTTATAATACCGGTAAGCAAAAGTACTGTCTGGTCTGCCGTTTGGAAGTTTTGGTATGGGAGGTACCACAGGTTCTTTCAATGCGCGGAGTAACATGGCCAACAGTGAATTCGGGTCTTTATTTTCCAATTCATCTCTTTCAGCTTTTACTTCTTCATTGAGTTTCTTAATTTTTTCTCTGACCAGGGTAGAATCAGTTTTTGATTTGGCCTTTGATAATTGCGTCTGTAGTTCTGCAAGTGATTTTCCATGACTATTCATAAAAGCTGTGTACTCCTGAAAAGCTGTGTTTTCGGGTGAACCTGTAAATACTATACTGGCTGGGAGACGGGCAGAATCTGCAGAAACGGAGAATTGTTGCTGTTTATCTATCAGCAATTCAAAGAGAATCTCTTTTTTCGGTGAAACAATGAAATAAATTCCTCCCGATAATTTATCCTTACCCTTAAATATCCCTATCGAATTACCATCCAGGATAGCAGAATCAGCCACTGCTTTCACTTTTCCATAGTGATATCCCAGGTAAACTTTACTATTGGTAAAGGGCTTTAACGTAAGATGGATTTCGTATCCCTGGGAATGGCCGAAATATGAGATCAATAAAAAACTAAAGACTGAAAAAGACTTTTTAGATAAAAGGTTGATCATAGGAGCGCTAAATTAGGATAATCCTACATTTGCCGCCGTGGGAAAAAAGAAAAACATTGTTTTGGAGAATCTGCTTGTAACCGGATATGCGGCTGAAGGTAAATCTCTGGCAAAACACGAGGGCAAAGTCATTTTTATGGAAAACGCTGTTCCTGGCGATATTGTTACAGTTCGATTGATAAAAAATAAAAAAGACTGGGCAGAGGGTCATGTAATCGGGGTAAATACTTACTCCCCTGAAAGGATTCAGCCTTTTTGTAAACATTTTGGCATCTGCGGGGGTTGTCAGTGGCAGATGCTTCCTTATGAAAAACAACTGGAATATAAACAGGACCAGGTTTTACAAAGTCTGAAACGTATAGGCAAACTCGAATTTCCTGAAATCAGGCCCATCATAGGTTCAGTTAAGACCACCGGCTATAGGAACAAACTTGAATACACTTTCTCCAACCGGCGTTATTTGCTGAAACAGGAACTGGCAGATCCAGAAATTTCCGTACTCCAAAATGCAGCAGGTTTTCATGCAAGGGGGATTTTCGACAAGGTGGTTGATGTGGATATCTGTCATCTTCAGGATGAGCCAACAAACAGAATCAGAAAGGAGGTCAGGCGCTGGGCGCTCGAAAACGGGGTTAGTTTTTATGATATTTTACGACATGAAGGCTTTCTGAGAAATGTCCAGGTCAGGTTGTGCAGAACTGGCGAAATCATGGTAAATGTTGTTTTTGGATATAAGGATGAGTCTCTTCAAAATGCCCTTCTCCGGTATCTGCAAAATCAATTTTCAGAAATTACCACTCTTCTTTATACAATAAATCCAAAGTGGAATGACAGTTTGAATGATTTGCAGCCTGTTACTTATTTCGGGAAAGGTTATGTAATTGAAAAACTGGAAAAATTTTCTTTTAAAATTGGTCCGAAATCATTCTTTCAGACGAATACTGCACAGGCTGAACGTTTGTACCAGGTCGTTCGTGACCTGGCCGAATTAGATGGTAATGAAACCATTTACGACCTTTATTGCGGAACAGGGAGTATTGGTATTTTTCTGAGTGATATGGTTAAGAAAGTTGTTGGAATTGAACTGATTCCTGAAGCTATTAACGATGCAAAAGAAAATGCTTTGTTAAATCAGGTTTATCATGCAGCTTTTTTTGCGGGGGATGTAACCGTTATCTGTAACGATGATTTTTTGGCGGCAAATGGAAGGCCTGACTTGATAATCTCTGATCCACCCAGGGCGGGTATGTCGGACAAACTGGTCGCCAAACTGCTGGAAATAGCTGCGGATAAAATAGTATATGTAAGTTGTAATCCGGCAACCCAGGCCCGTGATCTTCATCTCCTTTCGGAAAAATATCAGATTTCAGCTGTTCAGCCCGTTGATATGTTCCCTCATACTCTTCATATTGAAAATGTAACTGCGCTTTTCTTAAAGCATTAACTTGCAGCCAGTAATTTTTGTTGAAATATGACCGATTTCAGATTGGGGCGTTCCCAGGTTATTCCGCCCGTAATTAAAAACCTGATCATTATCAATGTTATCGTTTTTTTACTTCAATGGACTGTACAGAAGAGTGGTTCTTCATTTATGGAAAATTATTTTGCCCTGCACGACATCCGTTCCATTTTTTTCAAACCTCACCAGATAGTCACCTATATGTTCCTGCATGGAGGATTCATGCATATTTTCTGGAATATGCTTATTCTTTGGATGTTCGGGTCAATCCTCGAAAATTTCTGGGGCGGCAAACGATTTCTTACTTTTTATATAGTATGTGGCGTAGGAGCTGCAATTTTACATTTATTGGTCCTCTACCATGAATTAACTCCGGCCTGGCAGGAACTGAACAGCCTGCCCATCCATGAACAGTCCGCTTTCAGATACGATCCGAATACAAATTTAAATTCAGCTACCCTGGGTGCATCCGGTGCAATCTTTGGCTGCATGGTGGCATTCGGGCTTCTGTTTCCTAACAGCCTTATATATATTTATGCCCTCATCCCTATAAAAGCGAAATGGGCTGTGCTGGCATACGTTTTATATGAATTATTTTTGGGTGTGCAGAATAATGCCGGTGACAATGTGGCTCATTGGGCACATCTGGGCGGAGGACTGTTCGGCCTCCTGTTGGTATTTTACTGGAGAAAAACTGACCGTCATAATTTTTACTGAACCATGATTCTTTCGGTATGTTAATCATAAAGAGCTGGCGACTTCGTTGATGTGTTGAGTAAGAAAATTGGTATGAATGTAAAAGAAGATAATTATCGTAAACGAATGTACCTGGGTCAGGACGGAAACGCTTTAGTCGAGCTCCTGGTTCTCAATGCAGTGATATTTGTTGTCCTGAAATTTGTATTTATATTTTTCCTGCTTACAAATGCTTCAAATGATAGTTTCCTGACACATGTTTACAACTGGTTTGTTTTATCTGCTAACCCGGAAAAAATTGCCTGGCGGCCATGGACCGTAATCAGTTTCATGTTTACGGATCTTCAGTTGTTTCGTTTTATTTCCAATATGTTCTGGCTTTGGAGCTTTGGATACATCCTTCAGGACCTGACAGGCAACAGGAAATTAGTACCTGTTTACCTGTATGGAGGCCTCGGAGGAGCCATCATTTATGTTATGGCACATGTTCTTATACCTGATCTCCATGCACAAATTGATGGTGATTATCTCTCCGCCGCTAACTGTTCCATTGCAGCAGTGGCTGTTGCAACAACAGTAGTTTCTCCGGACTACCGGATTTTCCCGATGATCAGCGGGGGCATACCATTGTGGATACTGACCCTGATTTTTCTTTTGTTGAATTTCTCAGGAGTCCGGAATGGTGACATGGCTACTTATCTTGCATATGCCGGTTCTGCGGGTGTCGGATTCCTGTTCATTGATCAATTGCGCAGAGGACGGGACGGCAGCGTTTGGATCAACCAGTTTTTCGACTGGTTCGCAGATCTTTTCAATCCAGATAAAAAGAAAAAACCAAAGAATATAAAAGACGAGTTCTTTTATAACGTATCAGGAACGCAGCCTTATAAAAAAATTCCAAATATTACTCAGAAAAGAATTGATGAAATTCTCGATAAGATCAACCAACAAGGCTACAGGTATCTTACTACAGAAGAAAAAGACATTCTGAAGCGGGCTGCCGAAGAGGAAGATTTCTAACTTCAAAGTTTCTTCCTAATGGCATCACTGCGGAAATTTACCAAACGCTTTTTCATTTTGCTGAATATTGTGGTGGGAGTTTTATTTCTCCTCGCATGTTGTAACGCCTTTTTACATCCTGATAAATGGTGGCTTATTTCATTACTTGCATTTTTTTTCCCCCTTTTCCTGATAATATTGGTTGTCTTTTTAATTTTCTGGATTTTCATCTGTCCGCGCTACATGCTTATTTCACTTCTATGCCTGCTTATAGGCTGGAGGAATATTCACGCGTTCTTTGGTTTCAGTCCGGCAAATCATGATTTTACTCATAAGGATTCCACCAGCATTCGTATCATGACCTGGAACGTGAGGAGTTGGGATGAGTTCACAACAAAAAAGATTGGCGCATCACATCACCGCATCCCCATGCTTGAGCTTGTTGGAAGGCAGGATGCAGATATTCTTTGTTTCCAGGAATTTTATGAACCTGCAGATTCTGTGAAATCTAATATCAGGTATATTCAAAAACAACTGAATTTCCCTTATTTCTGCTTTTCAAAGGATTTTCATAATCACATCAGCAAATATGAAACGGGTGTTATTATTTTTTCGAAATACCCGATCGTTTCCAGTTACCAGACATTCTTCAGGTCGGAAAGTATCCAAAAAACAGAAAGCCTGATCGCTGCGGATGTAAACGTGAATGGAAATATGATCCGGATATTTACCACACATTTACAATCGGTATTGTTCAAACAGAAAGATTTCAGAAATGTCGAGATTGTCCGAAATGCGGAGGACAGCATCCTGCAGGCTTCACGTTCACTGGCAAAAAAATTAAAAGATGCACTGGGTCTGCGTGGATATCAGGCCGACACTGTAAGAAGACAGCTGGATATCAGTCCCTATCCGCTTGTCATCTGTGGCGACTTCAATGATGTTCCGAATTCCTATACCTATTTTCATATCCGTGGAAATCTTCAGGATGCATTTATTTCGAAAAGTTTCGGCATTGGCAGAACGTATATTTATATATCCCCAACGCTTCGAATTGACTACATACTTCCATCGCGTGATTTTCATATTGTGCAAAGTATGAAACTCAATTCACCTTATTCAGATCACCACGCAGTGCTGACCGATCTGCAACTACAGGGCAGAAAATTATAAATGTTTATATTTGGGCGAAGTCATGGGCAACTTAAAAGTTTATAATTCTTATACAAGACAGAAGGAAGAATTCATTCCCATTACTGCCCATCATGTGGGCATGTATGTATGCGGTCCTACCGTAAGTGGAGAAAGCCATCTCGGCCATGCAAGAGGCTTTATAACATTTGATGTTATTTATCGTTACCTCCTCCATCTAGGATATAAGGTGCGCTATGTGCGCAATATCACCGATGCAGGTCATTTTGAAGAAGAAGGACGAGAGGCTGAAGACAAGATCTCAAAAAAAGCCCTGATCGAAAAACTTGAGCCAATGGAATTGGTACAAAAATATACCAATCTCTTTCATTGGGCAATGCGTCAATTTAATAACCTGGAACCAAGCATAGAGCCTACAGCAACTGGCCATATTGTGGAGCAGATCAATATGATTCTCGAGATCATAAAAGCCGGATACGGTTATGCGGTCAATGGTTCTGTGTATTTTGATGTAAAAAAATATGCTGAAAAATATCCTTACGGTAAACTAAGCGGCCGCAGGCTGGATGATCTTCTTGAAACAACCAGAGACCTGGAAAACCAGGAAGAAAAAAGAAACCGCCAGGATTTTGCTCTTTGGAAATCTGCACCTCCGGGACATATCATGCGTTGGAGCAGTCCCTGGGGAGAGGGTTTTCCCGGCTGGCATATTGAATGTTCGGCGATGAGCACGAAATACCTGGGAACGCAGTTTGATATTCATGGTGGTGGTATGGATCTTATGTTTCCCCATCATGAAAGTGAAATTGCACAGAGTATGATCTGTAATCATAATCTGGCAGCCCGTTACTGGATTCATAATAATATGATAACCATCAACGGGAAAAAAATGGGTAAGAGTTATAACAATGTCATCAGGCTTACTGACATGTTTTCAGGCAACAGTCCTCTACTGGCACAGGCCTATCATCCGATGACGATACGGTTTTTTATTTTGCAAACACAATACCGCAGTACGCTTGATTTTGGAAATGAAGCGCTACAGGCCGCTGAAAAAGGTTTAAAACGACTTTGGGATGCTTATGAGGAACTCCAGAAATTAAAAACAGATCCGTCAAAAACTTTAAATGATCAGATAGAAAATCAATTTAATTCGCTTTGCCGCGAAATGGATGATTTCATGAATGATGATTTTAATACAGCAAAGGTTTTGGCGAATATGTTTCAGCTTGTAAATCATATCAATTCTTTTCGCAGCGGCGATCTGGAAAAAACAACTCTTTCAGCAGAAACCCTGTCTTATGTACAATCCCAGTTTAAAATCTATCTGGAAGACGTATTAGGTCTACAGGATGAATCTAAACCTGGCTCTGATAAAATTAACGGGATAATGGATCTGCTCATTGAAATCCGAAGGGAGGCGAAGGCTAAAAAAGACTATCAGACTTCTGATCGTATACGCAAACAATTATTGGAAATCGGCATATCGCTCAAGGACGAAAAAGATGGCCGCGTAAGCTATAACATGGAATAAATTATCAGTTCCGCATACCAGAAAGATATTTTTATCGTATAGCAGTTATAAGCCTATAACTTTTTATTAATTAATGTTGAGTTTGGATTATATGATTAAAATTCTTATTAGAGTCCCATTAAATTTTTCACTGTTTTCACTGGCCATATTTTCCCTTTGGTCCTGCAATAAGACTTCACCCAGCAGTCTTAATTCACAAACATCCACCCTAGCAGACATTTTGGCAACAGGAACGTCTACAACGATTTTTAATAGTGCTGTTAATAAAGGTGGACTGGACACCATTTTCAATAGTCCATCAATATTCACCCTGATGGTTCCCAACGATGCCGCCTGTACACAGTCAGGTTATAGCCTCGCAGTAATCAATGGATTTACTCCGGATCAGGCGAAGAACTGGGTTTTATATCAGACCTACGCCGGTACTGCCCTAAATTTCAATTCCTTTATTGGGAAAACTGAACTGAAATTAATTATGGCCAATGGCGATTCTGTTTTTGTATCAGGAGATTCTAACAGGACCTATGTTAACGGATATATGTTTCTAAATTCAGAAGCTACTGCAAGTAACGGGATGATGCTTGCATTACAAAATGTATTGATACCTCCTCAACAAAATCTTGCGCAGATGGTTGGAAGCGATACTTCATTGAGTTTCTTCAATCAGGCTATTCAACTTGCTACAACTGTTCCTGACACGCTTTCAGTTCTGCTTTCTACAGGTGGACCATTCACTTTATTGGCCGCAGATAATGATGCATTCAGAAATCTAGGATATAATACACCTTCTGATCTGAACCTGGTAAGTCCTGATTCCCTTCGTGCAATCGTATTGTCAGGACTGATACCACAACGATTATTTAATTACGACATTCCAGACAGCAGTACCTTTTTAGCAATAAGCGACAGCACCCTTATATTCTATAATACCGGATTCCAAATTTCGGTGCAGGTGGTTGCCAGTGATACCATTTCAAATGTTATTTCCTTAAATCAAATGGCAATAAACGGGGTATTATTTAAAATCGATGGATTACTGGAACATTAAACGCATTAATTTGCGATTATGCCCTCTGTTCCTTCCCCATATATTGTACATCTGTCAAAAGATAAAAAATTTGCCCGTTTATTAATGAATCAGGAGACGCTCGTCATTTCCAGGCGCAGGAATGTTTCGGTTTACTTATGTTTTTCCATACTCGGACAACAATTATCTACAAAAGTTGCAGCAACGATTCGTAAAAGGTTTCTGAATTTGTATTCGGGGAAGCCAAGTCCCGAGAAGATTCTGGCCACATCACATGAAACTCTCAGATCCATAGGATTATCCGGAGCCAAAGCAAATTATATGCATAACGTGGCCCGGTTTGCCCTTGATTCCGGCCTCGATCATAAAGTACTGGGTAAGATGAATAATGAAGAAGTTATAGAATATCTCACCCGGATAAAAGGTGTAGGAAGGTGGACAGCTGAAATGCTGCTCATGTTCACGCTAGGGCGAAAAGATGTATTTGCTGTGGATGATCTGGGTATTCAGCAGGCAATGATCAAAGTCTATAAATTAAATAAAGCAGATAAGAAAAAGTTGAGAGAAGATATGCTGAAGATTTCTGCAAGATGGTCACCCTACAGGACTTATGCATGCCTGCATTTGTGGCATCACAAAGATAATACCCCTGATCCTGGATAAATGAAAGCAACCTCTCATCCCATTTCCCGTATTCAGGAAAAGACGGCTGCCAGGAGGCATTCCGTTAGAAGAAATAAATTATATTGCGTCTTTACCGGTTCATTTATTCATATATTAAATAAATTAAGATGAAACAACTCAGAAGTCTCCTTTGTGCAGCCACAATAATAGTAATTGGTATGAGTAGTTGTAGTAAAGGGACTACAGGACCAGCTGGACCAACAGGACCTGCGGGACCAGACAGTGTTGTTTACTCAAACTGGATTACACTTTCGTTTACATATAATCCGAACGATAGTCTCTATGAAGACACTATTTTAGCACCGACTGTAACAGAAGGAATTCTGGACAGTGGTGTTATTTTAACCTATATCGAATATCCTGACGTAAATAACATCGCTCATATTCAGCCTGTATCTGCACTTAACTATATCATTTCGGAAGATTACTCTGTAGGTGAGATAAATATTCTTTCCACGCAGGACTTATCCAATTTACAATACAGATACGTGACCATTCCAGGTTCGAAAGCCGCAGGAAACAGCGCTGCCCGAAAAGTGAATGGATACACGATTTCGCAATTAAAAGCGATGTCGTACGCTCAGGTTCAACAGGTACTTGCCAATAAGAATTAGAAACGCTCAACGCTTAACGCTTAACGCTGAACGCTGAACGCTGAACGCTTAACGCTGAACGCCGAACGCAGGAATTTAAATTTATAAAAAACAAAATAAAAGAGCATAGCGTGATATGCTCTTTTTTTATTTATTAAATTTTCTTATAGATTATACATTCCGCATTGGAGTTGCACGTTCAGCGTTACGCGTTCAGCGTTCAGCGTTCAGCGTTCAGCGTTCAGCGTTACGCGTTAAGCTTA
>DATHNR010000307.1:0-5048 GCA_035485835.1 Puia sp. | reverse complement strand
CAGAAAATCCGAAACATATCTGCGGTTCTGATAAACACTCAGAATACGTTCTTTTTTTTCAGCCTGTGTAATCAGTTTTTTTGCATCAGAAGAGGTAATGGTAAAAGGTTTTTCCAGAACAACGTGTTTGCCGGCGCTAAGAGAACGCCAGGCATAATCAAAATGGGTATCGTTCGGTGTTGTAATAATAACAAGTTCCAGGCTTTCGTCAGCGAGCATCTCGTCAAGACTGCGTACTATCTTAACCAAAGGATATTTCTCCCTGGCTTCTTCTCCCCGCCTTTGTAAAATGGATTGCAGTTGGTATTCAGGATTGGTAACCAGGAAGGGCAGGTGCATAAATTGTGCAGCTACGCCAAATCCGACAACACCAGTTCTCATAACATCCTTTTTTCGAAGATAAGAAGGAAGGATGGATCCATTTAGAGTGAATTTGTGCACTACTTCCCTTTTGAAGGGAATCTTCATCAGGTATCATAAGCTTTTGTGCGTTAGTTGTTGTAAACTTCTGAGCCTCAATATTTATGTTGAAAATTATTGATAAGAAGCATACGGATAACGGGAATTTCATCTGGCAAAAGAATTGCTTTAAATAAGGCTGGCATTACGGATTTGGAAAAAATAAAAAAATAATTATTCAAAGCGGAAAAAAAGAGTGGGCTGGCGGTTTAAAGAAAATTCGGCATCTTTATCTTTAAAATAAAAACAGACATATGAAATTGGTTAAAATGAGTATGGCACTTATACTGACTGCTATGAGTTTCAGCGGGATTCAGGCTCAAACAGCGGATGAAATAGTAAATAAATATATTGATGCCCTTGGCGGCAAGGATAAACTGCAGCAGGTCAAAACAGTTTATATGGAAAATACTTCACAAGCAATGGGAAATGAGGGGCCAAGCACCATTAACCTGGTTACCGGGGTAGGATTCAAAATTGTTTCTGATTTTAATGGGCAGTCTGTAATTATAGCTGTTTCAAATAAAGGGGGATGGCAGGTAAATCCTTTTCAAGGTGCTTCGACGCCAACAGCGATGCCGGATGATATGTTCAAACAAAGCAAAGGAAGACTGGATCCTTTTGGGGCTCTTAATAACTACGCTGCTAAAGGAAACAAAGTGGAATTACAAGGTAAGGATGGCAACGCCTTTAAATTAAAAGTGACCAATGCTGATAGTGTAGAAACTACCATATATGTGGATGCAACTACTTATTACATTACGAAGGTTGTATCAACGGCGCAAATGATGGGGCAGACTATGGAAGTCACAACCACGTTTTCCAATTACAAAAAAGTGGATCCTGTGGGCGTCTTTTTCCCTTATTCGTATGAAATAAATTATGGCGGACAGTTCAGTATTACAACGACTGTCAATAAGATTGAAGTGAACAAAACGATCGATCCGACGATTTTTGATATGCCCAAATCTTAGGGAAAGTGAGGTAGAGTGATAGTGTGGTATTGAATACTTTGCAATTTCAATTCCATTGTATTATAACAGCCTTTAGCTCAAGTCTTGCACTTTGAGCTTTAGGCTTTTATGCTTTCAAAGGCTATTTGATCTCAGAAAATGGAGGGTTTGTCGCAGCAGATCCTTCGGATATGGGATAAATTCGGACATTGCGGCAGATTAAAAAGCCATGAGCACCCGCTGGTACAGATCCAAAACAGTTATTGTATTTTTTCACATCCTGGCATGGCTGGTGCTATTTCTTTTGCCTTTATTATTCCACAGGGAACCAGATCAGTCCCGCCTGAATTGGAAATCCATTTTCAATATCAGGTCGCTTATTTTTGATACATGCTGCATTTTGTTTTTTTATCTGAACAGCCTTGTCATTATTCCCAGGTTTTTAAACCGTAAAAGGATCGGTGTATATATATCCCTTATCGTTTTGTTATTTGTGGTTTTTATGGTGGGGATAAACTTCTTCCCAAAAGAAGGTCAGACGCGTGGTTTTCATCGTGAATATTTTTTCGCATTATTCCCTTATTTATTTATCTGGGCCATGAGTACGGTTTATTGGTTCATTACAGATAAAATCAGGACAGAACAATTGATGAAAGAAAGGGAAAATGAAAATCTGAAAACCGAGCTTTCGTTTTTAAGGTCGCAGGTAAGCCCGCATTTTCTTTTCAATGTACTGAACAATATGGTGGCGATGGCGCGACTAAAATCTGATATGCTGGAACCTTCCCTGATCCGTCTTTCGGGTCTTATGCGATATATGCTATATGAATCAGATGAAGCTTCTGTTACCCTGCTGCGCGAAACAGAATATGTAAACAGTTATATTGAACTTCAGAAAATCAGGTATGCCAAATCATTGATTATCCGGGTGGATATGGATCCGGGAGACAATCAGCTTATTGAGCCTATGCTGCTCATACCTTTTATTGAAAATGCATTTAAACATGGTACGGGAATTATTGAAGATCCGGAAATTGATATTTCATTAAAAATTTCTGACGGTTTGATTGATTTTCGTGTCAAAAATAAGTTTGACCATAAGAATGAAGAGATCAAGGACAAGACTTCCGGAATTGGATTGCCGAACGTAATAAGAAGGTTGAATTTATTATATGATCAGAAACATATTATATCCATTAATAAAGAAAACGGCTGGTTCATAGTTTCTCTTCAGATTAAACTTCATTAATAATGAAATGTATTGCAGTTGATGATGAACCACTGGCCCTTGCTCTTCTGCAGGATAATATTCGTCAGGTGCCTACACTCGAACTGATTGCTTCCTGCAGTACAGCAATGGAAGCGCTTTCTATTTTGAATAAACATGAAGTGGATCTGATTTTCCTTGATATTCAAATGCCCGGACTTACCGGCCTTCAGTTATTGCAATCGCTTTCATCAAGACCGATGGTCATTCTCATTACAGCATATGAAAAATATGCGTTGGAAGGATTCAACCTGGATGTCATTGATTATCTGGTGAAGCCTGTACCTTTTGAACGGTTCCTTAAAGCCTGTAATAAAGCGATAGATTTCTACAAGCTCAAGAAAAATGTTCCGTCGGAATCCCATTCCTGGCCAGAATATTTCTTCGTTAATGCAGAATACGGACTTGTTAAAATAGTCTTTTCAGAAATAAGGATGATAGAAGGCCTTAAAGATTATTTAAAAATACATCTGGGAGAAACGAAACCGCTTATTATCCGGATGAGCATGAAATCAATAGAAGAAAAACTTCCACCTGGAAAATTTTTCCGTATACATAAATCCTATATTGTCGCATTATCACAAATCACTGCCATTAGAAGGAATTCTGTTTACCTGGGAGATCTTGAATTGCCATTGAGCGATCTCTATAAAGAAGATCTTATGCAAAGGATTGGCCAGGGAAATAAATGATTCCGCATTTGGTCGCGGGATTTTAACCGCTCGTCTCAATTAGACATTAAATCAAAATTTGTCAACCTAGTTTTACACTCACAAAATACTAATATGAAAAATTTGCTGTTGATGATGGTTTTTATTGTGGGTGCCTTATCTCTTCAAGCCCAGTTTCCTGGTGGTGGTGGTTCCGGGAGGGGAATTCCTAATATGGGCCATATATATGGTAAACTGGTGGATAGTTCAGGTCACCCGATTTCTGAAGCAACTGTAATAATTCTTCATAATAAATATGATTCAGCAACCAGGAAAACCAAAATGGTTTTGCTGAAAGGACTGACGACTAATGCAAAAGGTGAGTTTAGTTTTGAAGATTTGCCAATTATGGGGGCATTAAGACTGAAAATATCCGCTACGGGCTATAAACCCCTTGAACAACCGGTTATGTTTCAGGTAAAAATGCCAGCCGGAGGTGCTCCTAAACCCGGGGCAGATGTTACACAGACAATTAATGCAATGAGCAGTACGATAAATGGATTTGATAAAGATCTGGGAAATATTAAACTGGCTGTGGACATTGCGCAATTGCAAGGAGTAACGGTAACTGCTTCTCCGCCAACGTTGAAAATGGACATTGATAAAAAAGTTTATAATGTAGAAAAGGATCTTGTGAATGCGGGGGGTACTGCAATGGATGTGATGAAAAATGTTCCTTCGGTGAACGTCGATATTGATGGAAACCTTACTTTAAGAAATGCGCCCCCACTATTATATATCGACGGCAGGCCGACTACACTTACACTTGATCAGATTCCGGCTGACGCTATCGAAAGTGTGGAAATAATCACGAACCCTTCTGCTAAATATGATGCGTCGGGTGGTGGAGCAGGCATAGTGAATATCGTTCTGAAGAAAAACAGGAAATCGGGTTATAATGGAAATGTACGTGCAGGATTTGATAGCCATGGGGCCATTAATGCCGGAGCAAATTTTAATGTGCGTCAGAATAAATTCAATTTTACAGCAAACGGTTTTTATAACCAGAACAAGGGTGTAACAGACGGAAATGTCAGCAGATATAATTATACAGACACGCCTACATCCATTTATCAAACCCAGGTTAATAAGAACGGTGGCGCTTTTCTTTTTGGAAGTATAGGACTGGATTATTTCGTGACCAACAGAACTACTTTTTCTTTGACAGGCATTCATGTTCATGGTCAATTCGAACCTAACCAGATTTTGGATAATACAAATTATACTATTTTCCCAAGTGGAACAGATACTTCATATAGCCAGGCTATGATAAATACCCAAAGAACCTTTGATGCGAATGGATTGCAGTTTGCATTTAAGCATCTTTTTCCAAAAGAAGGTGAGAATATCACAGCTGACCTTAATTATTTTAGCGGAAACAATGTCAACAATGCTTTAACTCTTACGAATTATTTTACAGGTCAGCCAGGATCAGATGTTGCATTTGATCAACAGCAAAAAATAGATGGTAATGGTACAAACAAGTTTCTGACCATACAAACGGATTATGTGCATCCATTTGATGCCAAAACCAAACTGGAAGCAGGTTTGAGACTGAATACCCAGCATCTGGTCAGCAATACGAATACCTATTATGACACTACCGGAAACGGGGATTTCTATCTTGTTCCGGCTGCATCTACGAATTATGAAAATACG
>DATHNR010000306.1:0-7646 GCA_035485835.1 Puia sp. | reverse complement strand
CAGTATGCCTGCAATGAAAGGAAAGAAAAGTCTCAGGAATGGAGCCTGTTTCCAGATCGGATTTTTTCCTGCACCCTTGCTCAGCATTGTGAAATATTTTTCTTTCTGCGAAGCAATTAACTTTTCTGCCAGATCAGATGGTTATTTCACATTTTCAGACGGATATTTATTGCGCTGTTTATACGGTATTTGTATCCGTAATATCACGGTATTTTGACCGGTTTTTATACGGGACTAATTGAGAATCTTTATGTTACAAATAATATTAACTTATAATGCATTGAACTGCATTTCTTTGTAAAAGTTACGAGCTGATCTACTTGATACTTTTAGGATGAACACTATTTATTCATTCCTTAAAACTTCAGGCTCATGATTACGCAAGAAAAAAGATTAGTAAAAGTTAGTAAAGATGCCAAAACCGTAGAGGCAGACACCCTGATAAGAGAATACAAGCAAAAAAGATGGGTGGCGAATTCAGAAAGTATTAGTAAACCAGATTCTTTGAGCGCGTGGTACAGCATTGAAGAGATGGAAAACTTCCTTGCCCTTGCAAAATCCCATGGCGGGGATGGAATTAAATTTTATTATGGAGCTTATCCGGAGGATTATTCATCGAAACCAGAATACGCTGGTCTTCAGACATTGGTAATGGTTGGTACAAAATCCAAATTGACAAACCTGGGAGGTATTGCCAACAAGGATATTTATCGTTCAAACAATGGGAAATTAAAAATTCTGAGTGGAAGTGTACCTCCAGGACTTTGTCCTCCATATTGTAATCCGCCTTCTGAAGGAGGAATGGGTGATTTGGGGATAACTATTATTGATAAAGGAGAAAATGGGATGGAAATAGCCTGATTTAAAATTTATGCAGAATTTTTAAGACCTCCTTCGGGAGGTTTTTTTATGCACCTGAAGTTTAACGATATTTGATGATAATGGACCTTTCCGGTTTTGATATTATCCAGTCTATATCGTTTTTAATCAGCCTTACGGTTTTTTCACAAAAACCTGTTCCCCTTTATTTGAAATTATTTCCGGTTTATCTTTTTTTTGGATTGATAGATGGCATGGTCATAGAATATTTGCAATTGCATGGCAGATTTAATACAGGAGTTGCGAATTCATGGGGGATAATAGAATTTTGTTTTTATTTTTTTGTACTTCGTTCATTCATCGTCAGTGTAAAAATTAAGAGGTTTATCTTATTAGTAATCTTTTTATTTCCTGTACTCGCCGTAATAAATCTCTACTTACAAAAACAGGTAGGTTTTAATCCAGTTAACTTTACAATTGGTAGCCTTATTACAGTATCGTTTTGCATATTTTATTTTGTTGAGCTTTTTCAGAGAGCGGATAGCCAATCACTGACCAGATTGCCTGCTTTCTGGATCACGACAGCTATTCTATTTAATGCTGTACTAACTTTCCCTTTTTTTTCTTTTGTTAGTTTTATGACAAAGATGCCGGAATTAGTTTATAAAAATATTGTTGCAATATTTTATGTTATCAATATTCTGACTTCAATTTTATACTCCATTGGCTTTTTATGCAGGATCAGAATAAGGAAATCTACTTTATAATATTCATGGGAACCTTACTGGCATTTTTGCTGGTGGGATTTATTTCAGCCATGATCATTTTTTACCAGCGCAGACGTCAAAAACAGGAACGCGAACTGGTCCGGCTCAAGGAAGAATATGAACAGGAAGTGCTTCGATCCCAGCTCGAAATTCAGGAATCTACCATGAAGAACATCGCTCAGGAACTGCATGATAATATCGGGCAGACTCTATCGGTCATCAAACTTTGGATGTCAATTGCCCCTATTAGTGAAGACCACGAAGCATATGAGGGAGTTCAGAATTCGAAAGAAATGCTTCATAAAGTGATCCGGGATATGGCTGACTTAACAAAAAGCCTTCATACCGACAGAATCGCAGATATTGGTCTTTCAGAAGCCATCAATTTCGATATTGCATCTATACGCAGGGCCGGTATCGTCAAAATCCAGTATGATACACAAGGTGACGAATTTCATTTCCCTGATCAAAAATCTATTTTCATTTTCAGGATGTACCAGGAGATGATGAACAACATCATTAAGCATTCAAAAGCCGGTTCTGTAAATGTTACGCTGGTTTATTCTGGCAATGATACCTTTGTAATGACCATCCAGGACGACGGTGTAGGTTTTGATGTTCAGAAAAAGAAGGAATCCGGAAGCGGATCCAGCGGATTGGGTTTAAAGAGTATGCAAAACAGAGCTAAAATGATTGGAGGAAATTTGTCCATTCAAAGTGAACCGGGAAAAGGAACTACCGTTTCGGTTTCAGTTCCATTAAATTAAATCCAGCATATGTCTTCTCCAGTTAAACCGATACAGGTCGCCATAGCAGACGATCACAAGCTTTTAAGGAAGGCGTTGGCAAAGCTCATTGGCTCTTTTGATGACTATACAGTGTTATTTGAAGCAGATAACGGCAAGGAAATCAAAAAAAAAATAGGGGAGCATCTTGTTCCCGATCTGGTCTTACTGGATGTCAACATGCCAGAGATGGATGGATTTGAAACGGCTGGCTGGCTGAATAAAAATTATCCTAAAATCAAAGTACTGGCTCTTTCTATGTTTAGTGATGAACGAACCATTATCCGGATGCTTCGCCAGGGCGCACGTGGGTATATTATGAAAAACATCGATCCGGATGAATTGAGAAAAGCCCTTGATTCTGTAATGGTAAAAAATTTCTATTTATCGGAAGAGATTTCGGGTAAAATAATCAGTGGCCTGCATAAGGATGTCGACAGGAATGAAGAACCGGCATCCCTGACACAAAGAGAAAAAGATTTTCTCCGTCATATCTGTTCCGAGATTACTTATAAAGATATTGCCGCAAAAATGTTCGTTAGTCCGAGGACAGTAGATGAATATCGCAACTCACTTTTCGAGAAATTAAAGGTCAAATCCCGCGTTGGACTCGTCATGTATGCTATTCGGAATGGACTTGTAGAAGTCTGAAGAAAGTATGGGGGTATGGGAGTATGGAAGTGAAATGAACCACACATCCGCACTCCCATACTCCCATACTTCACTTCATCTTGCCTTTACTTAGAGAGATACATACTCCGATCCTTGTAAAGCTGTCTGAAATAAGGATCTCTCAGGTCCTTTATGAAACGTATCGCTTCTCCGGTTGATTTCATTTCAGGTCCCAGTTCTTTATTCACTCCGGGAAATTTATCGAAACTGAAAACAGGTTCCTTTATAGCGTAACCTTTTAGATTTTTATTGAAGGTAAAATCCTTCAGCTTATTCTGACCCAACATAACCTTTGTGGCAATATTTAGATAGGGTATCTGGTAAGCTTTTGCAATAAATGGTGTTGTTCTGGAAGCACGTGGATTAGCTTCAATCACATATACTTTTCCATCTTTTATGGCAAACTGAATATTGATTAGCCCCTTTATATTTAACCGGAAGGCAATCTTTCTTGCATATTCTTCCATGGTTTCCACCACTAGTGGAGTCAGATTAAATTGTGGCAATACAGCATTTGAATCTCCGCTATGAATTCCTGCGGGTTCAATATGCTCCATCAATCCCATGACATGAAACTGATCCCCGTCACAGATTCCGTCCACTTCGGCTTCCTGACAACGATCCAGGAAATGATCGATGAGAATTTTATTATCCGGAAGGTGTTTGAGTAAACTTACTACTGCACTTTCCAATTCCTGATCATTGATCACGATTCTCATACGCTGACCACCCAGAACATAACTGGGTCTTACTAGCACGGGGAAACCAACAATTTTGGCGACAGCAACAGCTTCATCAACGGTAGTGGCGGTACCATAAGAAGGATATGGAATATCCATTTCTTTTAGCATATCGCTGAATCGGCCCCGGTCTTCCGCTATATCCATATTATCATAGGAAGTACCAATGATAGGAATACCTTTTTTATGAAGTTTCTCTGCAAGCTTGAGTGCTGTTTGGCCACCAAGTTGCACAATAACCCCGTCTGGTTTTTCATATTCAATAATATCCCGGAGATGTTCCCAGAATACAGGTTCAAAATAAAGCTTATCCGCCATATCGAAATCTGTTGAAACCGTCTCCGGATTACAGTTTACCATGATGGATTCAAATCCACATTCTTTTGCTGCCAGCAGTCCGTGTACACAACAATAATCAAACTCAATACCCTGTCCGATACGATTGGGTCCGGAACCCAGGATAATGATTTTCTTTTTCTTTGAAACAATGCTTTCGTTTGCTCCGTTATTTTCAAAAGTGGAATAGAAATAGGGGGTCTTGGCCTCGAATTCCGCACTGCAGGTATCCACCATTTTGAAGATGCGGTTAATACCTGCCGATTTTCTTTTTTCATATACGGTCTCTTCACTGCCATCCTGCATGATAGTGGCAATCTGAATATCGCTGAATCCAAGTGTCTTCGCTTCCCTTAGAAGTTCAACCGGAAGCGTATCCATTTTATATTTTTCTATTTCTTTTTCGATAGTACAGATTTTCTGAATTTCGTATAAGAACCAGCGGTCGATGCCCGTTACCTGTGAAATTGTTTTTACACTTACACCGAGCATGATTGCATCCTTGATCCTGAAAATGCGGTCCCATTTCGGAATCTTGATATATTGGATGAGTTCCTCGGCGTGCATCTGGCTCTTACCATAATAACCTAATCCGATCGCATTATTTTCGAGACTCTGACAGGCTTTTTGCACAGCTTCCGTAAAACTTCTTCCGATGGCCATAACTTCTCCTACACTTTTCATCTGAAGACCAAGTGTATCATTTGCGCCTTTGAATTTATCAAAATTCCAGCGGGGCATTTTTACAATAACATAGTCCTGCACAGGTTCAAAATATGCGGAAGTCGTTTGTGTGATTTGATTTTTTAATTCATCAAGCGAATAACCTATCGCGAGTTTAGCAGCAATTTTTGCAATCGGATATCCGGTTGCTTTGGAAGCCAGTGCAGAAGATCTGGATACCCTGGGATTTATTTCTACCGAAATAATATGCTCTGTTTCGGGATTCAATGCAAACTGGACATTGCAGCCACCGGCAAAATTTCCCAGGGAGCGCATCATTAAAATGGCTTTATTTCTCATATCCTGGAATGCAGTATCACTCAGGGTCATTGCAGGTGCAACAGTAATAGAATCTCCGGTATGAATCCCCATTGGATCCATGTTCTCAACTGTACAAATGATTACTACGTTATCATTCTTATCCCTCAAAAGTTCCAGTTCATATTCCTTCCAGCCCAATACAGCTTTTTCAACCAGAACTTCATGTATGGGTGAGGCCTTTAAACCTTTATCAAGCGCAGCGTCCAGTTCGTCCTTATTAAGTACGAAACCACCCCCAGTGCCACCCAGGGTAAAGGATGGTCGAATGACCAGAGGAAATCCAATATCCTGGGCAAATTCCTTTCCTTCAAGCAGTGAATTTGCTACACGGGATGGGGCTACATCAATGCCGATCTTCACCATCAGCTGCCGGAATTTTTCACGGTCTTCTGCTGTATCGATAGCATCGATATCCACACCTATCAATTTTACATTATATTTTTCCCATACCCCCAGTTCAGCAGCTTCTTTACAAAGATTGAGAGCCGTTTCTCCGCCCATTGTCGGCAGAACAGCATCAATCTGATTCTCTTCCAGGATATGTTCGATACTTTCCACCGTAAGCGGAAGGAGATACACACGATCGGCCATCATGGGATCCGTCATTATTGTAGCAGGATTGCTGTTTATGAGGATCACTTTAATGCCTTCTTCCCGCAGACTTCTTGCAGCCTGGGAGCCTGCATAATCAAACTCGCAGGCCTGACCGATAATAATAGGACCTGAACCAATAATGAGGACTGAACCGATGGCGGGATTTTTTGGCATGTCAAAACAAATTCCGCAAAGGTAAGGTTGTGCAGGTTCCCGAAGAAATATTATAAAAAGAAGGGAAAAATAAAAAATCCTGCCAGGTATCTACCATGACAGGATTATATATTTTAATAGGGGATTACTTATTTGTGATAGGACGCCATTTCTATATCATCCAGTAAAACGCCGCCTTTTTTCGCCTGTTGACGTTTTTCGGCAATTAGCCTCTTATTATCACTTTTTGATTTGATCTTGAAAACCCATTTTTGTTTTGCCTCTTCACCACGTACCATCCCGATCACGGAACCGATACTTATGACGAAAAGCAGCAAAAATTTATTCTTAAATACCATCTTATCATTTTTTCAAGGAAGGTCTCAATATATAGACAGTTTGTACATGCCAAAAGCTGTACCAAATTTTAGTTTTTTTTAAAATCATTCATAATCATTTACTAACATTAATATTGAGATGGGTGAATCTAGTTTCGAATCCTTAAATGGGATTTCACACCTTTGTTATTCTAAATTTGGGATTTTCATGAACAGATCCGTCCTGACCTTTTACTTGCTTCTCTATGGCGGTTTAGTTTCCGCCCAGCTCTTCCAGCCTCCTTCCTATCCTTTAAAAGAATTCAGAAACCCACTGGATATTCCAATCAGCCTTGCGGCTAATTTCGGAGAGATCAGACTCAATCACTATCATATGGGCCTGGATATCCGGACGGAACATAGGGAAAACCTTCCGGTTTACGCAGCAGCTGATGGATATGTTTACCGGATTAAAATCGAACCATTTGGATTCGGTCAGGCCATTTATATCCGCCATACCAATGGGTATGTCAGTGTATATGCGCATCTGAATTCTTTCTATCCGGCACTTGCATCTTATGTAAAGCAAAAACAATATGAATTGGAGCGCTGGGATATTTCACTGGAACTACCCCCCGATTTACTCTTGGTTAAGAAAGGAGACCTGATTGCATATAGTGGAAATATGGGAGGATCTCAGGGTCCGCATCTGCATTTTGAAATACGTAGTTTGCTAGATGACATGAATCTCAATCCTATGCTCTTTGGTTTACCAATTACCGACAATACCTCACCTATTGTAAGAAATCTTTCTGCATATGATCTTAACAAAAGTTTTTATGAACAAACCCCTTTATTTATTCCTGTAAAAGGAAATTCCGGACGATACACCATAAACCGGCAGATACTGATTTTAAATACTCCGAATCCAGGCTTTGGAATTTCAGGTTACGATACTCAGTCGGGATCCAAAAATCCCAATGGAATATTTCAAGGCATTATATATGATAATGGAGAGGCAGTATCAGGTTTTCGTATGGACCGTATAAATTATAACGAAACAAGGGGTATCAATGCAAATATTGACTATCCCACTCATCAACGGGGAGGACCCTATTACCAGCTGCTTTTTAAAATGCCTGGTTACTCACATTCTATTTATCGCGAGGCTAAAACAGGTGGACATTTACACCTGGAAGACGGCAAATTGCACGATATCCGTATTGAATTGAAGGATCCCTATGGAAATTCATCAAATCTTGTATTTAAAGTACGATATCAGCCAGAAGAAAAAAAGAATCCTGTTTTCCCTGGAAAGATTTTCTACCCGGGTATGGTAGATGGTTACGAGACACCCGATGTTGCTTTTTATTTGGGAGAAAAATGCCTTTACGATTCTGTACATCTGATTTACCAGGA
>DATHNR010000305.1:0-13240 GCA_035485835.1 Puia sp. | reverse complement strand
ACCAGGTCCTGACCGCTTACCTGGAAAACCGTGCAAACGCTCAATTGCAAACGAAACTGGATGGTAATAATTATAAAGAATCTGAGCTTATCTCCGTCAAAGTTCCCGTTCAAAACCTCTCTTATTATAACAGTTCAACACAATTTGAACGGGTCGAGGGACAAATAGAAATCCATGGATTGCAGTATAGTTATGTTAAGCGGCGTCTATTTAATGATTCTATTGAAATGCTTTGCATCCCCAATCGTTCCGCAATTCATTTGAAAAATGCAAAAAATGATTTTTTCAAATTAGTAAATGATATTCAGCGTCCGGGACAGGATAAAAAAACAGATTCCCATACTTTTAAAAATATTACGGGAGACTATTGGACGGTCAGTGACCAGTTCAGATTAGAAAATCAGTTTTACCGCACGCAGAATAAATTCTTACACAATTCTGTACCGCTTTCCTGCAATTCACAACCAACAGACGAACATCCCCCTCAGAGAATCGCCTGATTTCGATCCATCGTTTCAACTGAAGCCCACCGGGTATATTCATTCATTTATAAATTATCATTTATGCGCATTCAAACCGAACCAATCGGAAGTATTCCGCGTCCTGTTGAGTTAATTTTAGGGATCAAGGCACGTGCAGCCGGACAATTAAACGACCGCGACCTTGACCAATTGTACGATGCAGCAATTTCCAGTACCATCAAAAATTTAGAAGCAACGGGCTCACCAGTAATTACTGATGGTGAACAATCCAAACCGAGTTTTGCAACTTACCCCATTCAGGGATTGAAGAACTTATCTTCTGATGGTGTCGTAATACCATTTGCTGACGGACATACCAGGCAATTACCGAAACTTACAGCCGGACCGTTCCGCTACCAGATTTATGCTGATTCATATGTTCAGAAAGCAAAACATTTTACCAAATTGCCTGTCAAACAGGCTGTCATCTCTTCATCAGCACTAAGTTTATTATATCCGGCCGAAGGCATTGAGGGCTATTCACGCGAAGAATTCATAAATGATCTGGTAATAGAAGCAGCAGCAGATATCAGGAGAAGTCTCGCTGCCGGAGCGTATAATGTTCAGATTGATTTTACCGAAGCACGTCTTTCATTAAAACTGGATCCAAGTGGCGGGTTACTGAAATCATTTATTGATTTAAATAATAGGGTGCTCAGTCATTTTTCTGAAGAGGAAAGAAAAAAAATCGGAGTTCATTCCTGTCCCGGAGGCGACCACGATTCAACCCATAGTGCTGATATCAGCTATACTCATCTTCTGCCCTTGTTGTTTGAACTGAATGCCGGAAATTTTTATCTTGAATATGCCGGTGAAAAAAATAAAAAACATGTATTGAATGCTATAAATCAGCATATCAAACCGGGACAGCATATTTTCCTTGGCGTAACGAATGTGCTTGATCAGAAGGTTGAAACACCGGAGGAAATCCGTGACATTATTCTGGAAGCAGCAGAAACAATCCCGGTTGAGCAACTTGGTACTACAGATGATTGTGGCTTCTCTCCATTTGCTGATGATACATCAACGTCCAGGGATATTGCCTTTGCAAAAATAAAAGCACGTGTGGATGGGACAAAGCTGGCTGAAGAAGTCATGAATAAAAAGAAAGTATTTTTTCAATCATAATTCTTTAGCTGAAAAAGATTTATTCCATATTACTCTTATGCATTCTGCTGTTCAACTGGGCTGGTTTCCGGTTGCTGAATTGCTTTTTGGAAGATAGAGCCAACAGGCAACTGGAAACCGCACTGGACAATAATGAATATGATAAATCAGATCTTATCTCTATCAAGATCCCCGTATTGTACCTGCCCTACTATAACAATTCTACTGTTTTCGAAAGAATTGACGGGCGTGTAGAAATACAGGGTATTGAATACAAATATGTTAAACGCAGGATATTTAATGACTCACTCGAACTGCTTTGTATCCCAAATCACGCCGTGATGAAAATGCGGCAAGCAAAAGATGAATTCTTAAGATTTTTAAATGATTTGCACGCAGGACCGGAAAAATCCACCAGTAACCATCATGGTTCTGCCAAAATCTTTTCAATAGAATATTACACAGTCATAAACTCCTTTGGGTTGAATGATCTTCATGCTATCGTTTCAACTGTTAATCCTCATTATTTTATTACATCCTCTTCTTCTCACCACCTGATAGTGGAACAGCCACCGGAAAACGCCTGATTGGCGGATCACTTTACAAACATGGGATATTCGAATAGGTAGTGATCTTGCCTGATTCATTTCAATCGTTCCGTCCAAAGCTCAATCGTTTGCTTCAGGGGACGGCTAATTTTTATTGACTTCAATCTTAAGGCGTATCATTATGCGAAAAAAAATTTTAATAATAGCAATTGCTATTCCTGCTTTAATCCTGCTAACTTCCGTTACGTTAACCTGCATAAAAAAATATTGCGACAAAGCAGATGCAACACGGCTTTATACGGAAGGATTAAAACCAATAGATAATAAAGACAATCCATTTTATCCCAAAGCAGCCCTGGCTTTTTTTGATTCCCTGCTTAAAATTCCGCATTCACCATATCAAACTGAAAAAATCAGGTTGGCGAGATCCCAGGTTTTACTAAAAATGGGGCGGGAAAAAGAATCTGCTGAAGTGCTGGAAGATCTTATTAAAACGGGACCAGATAAAAGCCAGGGAATGATCACCGCAATAAATGAAAATCTCGCTATTACATACCTGCGGATAGGAGAAAGAAATAATTGTGTTAGTAATCATACCGCTGCATCATGCATTTTTCCGATTCAGGGAAAAGGAATATATACTGATCCTTACGCAACGCAAAAAGCAATTCAGATTTATGAGGATATGCTTCAAAATGACACGAGCGATATGGTTTCGAGATGGCTGCTCAATATCGCATATATGACGATTGGCGAATATCCGGTTAAAGTGCCTCAGCGATGGCTGATTCCAGGACTGGATACTGATACGTCATCTGTTAAAGTAAATGCGTTCCGCAATATGGCTGGTGATCTTCAACTGAATGGACCAAGAGAAACGGCAGGCGGTAGTATTGTGGATGATTTTAATAATGACGGCTACCTGGATATCGTTACATCATCCTGGTCGTTGAATGACGGCATGCATTATTATAAAAACAACTCAGATGGTACATTCACCGATCTTTCCCAGGCTTCCGGATTAAGCGCCATCAAAGGTGGTTTAAATATCATCCAAGCAGATTATAATAATGACGGGTATCTGGATATTCTTGTTCTTAGAGGAGCTTGGCTCGGCGAATTTGGAAAACAACCGAACTCATTATTACGAAATAATGGAGATGGAACTTTTACAGATGTTACGATCGAAAGCGGTCTACTCTCCTTTCATCCCACCCAAACTGCCACCTGGGCGGATTTTAATAATGACGGGTGGCTGGATCTCTTTATCGGCAATGAAACCAGCGATTACGATCATCCGCATCCCTCTGAGCTGTATATCAATAATCAGGACGGAACTTTTACAAATGTTGCCAAAGAATCAGGCACTGAATATACCTGCTTTATGAAAGGTGTGGTATCCGCAGATTATAACAATGATGGATGGCCTGATATTTTTATTTCAGATTTGAACGGCAGAAAAATGATTCTAAAAAACAAAGGAATAAAAGGAACCATTCCGCAATTTGAAAATGCCACACATGAAGCAGGGCTGGATAAAAACGTTGTCCGTACTTTCCCAGCATGGTTTTGGGATTATGATAATGATGGATGGCCGGATATCTTTGTTTGTGGTTATCAGTTTCCGAGCTCTCTCACGGCATCAGTGGCTGCTGAAGCACTGAACAGGCCACTTTCCAACGCCAGCAAAATGTATTTGTACCACAACAATCACGACGGCACATTCACAAATGTATCTATGGCAGCCGGTCTGGATCATGCAGTATTTGCGATGGGTTCCAATTTTGGTGATATGGATAATGATGGCTGGCTTGATATGTACCTGGGAACCGGTAATCCTGATTTCAAATCTCTCGTGCCAAATAAAATGTATAAAAATATAGACGGCCAAAAATTTGTAGATGTCACCAGTTCCGCAAGAGTTGGAAATCTGCAGAAAGGGCATGGGGTATCATTTGCTGATGTAGATAATGACGGTGATCAGGATATTTATATAAAGGTTGGTGGAGCGGTTCCAGGTGATGCTTTTTATAATTCGTTTTATGTAAACCCGGGTCAGAACAAGAATAACTGGATCAGTGTGCTATTGGAAGGGACTAAGTCTAACCGCTCGGCAATCGGCGCGCACATTGCTGTCACATTTACTGAAGAAAGCAAAAAAAGAACCGTGTTCATGGATGTTAATTCAGGTGGAAGCTTTGGTTCAAATCCACTTAGAAAAGAAATAGGAATCGGGAAAGCTAAACTAATCGACGAACTGATCATCAAATGGCCAACCAGTGGTATCGTTCAGGTATTTAAAAATATCAGTCCCTGCCAATTCATTAAAATAAAAGAGGGTAATGAAGAAATTGAAAAAATGAATCTTAAGGTCCTTAATTTTAAAACACAAATGGCAGATATGAAAATGGTAAGCTGTTCTCCTATGAAATAATCATGGAAAACATCATTTTCAGTTTTAATATCCTGGTTCGTCAGTAAGAATCTGATTCTTAAAAATCTAAAACAATAATTAAAAGTTAATGCTGCACTAAGTGTAAACCCTTACCAGAACATGGAATTATTGATTATTTATTCACCTTCTGCAATATCCCCGGTACTAAGTCGTTCCGATTACTTACGAACCAATATTCATGAAAAAGATTTGTGCGGGAGTCCTGCTTATTCTTTCGTTATTTTTTTGTCAACATCTGCAAGCTGCGCGATTCTGGATTGCAGCAACTTCATCCAACTGGAATAATACTGCGAACTGGTCCGCCACATCTGGTGGCGCAGGAGGCGCTACAGTCCCCAGCATAGGCGACGATGTAAATTTCGACGGTTTAGGTTTAGGCAACTGCACGATCGATATCGGTGTTTCAGTACGAAGCATCGCAGTTGCAGCAGCCTATACAGGCACCATCAGCCAGGGGGGAAATACCATCACTACTGTAAATGCAGCCAGTTTCCTGGGTGGAACTTTCACAGGTGGTACAGCTAATATTACCATCGGCACCATTTTTACGCTCAATGGAACGGCGTTTACTTCAACCAGTGGAATACTGGAAATAGATGGCACTTCAGCAGCATTTACATCCGCAGGTTTTGTACACAATTCCGGAACAGTGCGACTGAACAGTTTTAACCCGCAGGCGCTCACAGGTATCAGCCCTACTTTTTTTATTTTGGAGTTTGTGGGCCGGGCGAATACCTATACTTTGTCAAGCACCGGTGACATCACGGTTTTAAATAGTTTGAATTTAACAGGTACTCAGTTTTATAATATCACGACAGGCATCATCGATGTAAAAGGAAATATCAACAGCAGTAATACGGCAACAGGTAGCGGAGGTGACGCAACAATTAATATCAACGGTAACAGCGCACAAATATTTACAGGAAGTACAATAGCTGGAGCAGGTGCAATTCCACAATTAAATATCAATACCACAGGCACGCTGGCCCTTGCAAATTTCCCTGCTGTCTCCAATAACTTTACTTATACCGCAGGCACAATAAATGCAGGTACATCCACTTTCTGTTTCACACACGGAAATGTCGGGGCCTACTCGATTACCGGAACTCCCACCCTTAACAGCATTTCTTTCCCTGTCAATACTTCACTACTGACACTAACAATTGTCAATGCTATAACTGCTACATCGGACCTGACCATAGCAGGTGCAGGTAATCTTGTGTTGAATATAGGCTCGATCAATGTGAATGGGAACTTTATTCTGACGAATACAGGGAACGGAGGTGGTGGATCGGCTACGATCAATATCGTCGGTGCCGGAGCCGAAAACCTGGATGGAACAGCGGTTACAGTTAACCAGAGCCGTTTGCCTGTTATAAATATTAATAAAACAACGGGAACCCTTTCGCTGCTCGGTAATATTTCATTCGCTTCGAATGTTACTTATACTGCAGGATCCATAGCGCCAGGAACTTCCACCTGTTATGTCGTCAACAACCTGACAATTACGGGAAGCTTTTCCCTGAATAATCTTACAATCCAGGCAGCAGGTGGTACAACAGTAAACGTAACCGCAGGAAGTGTTGTTACCGCCACTAACACGCTCGATCTGGAAAACGCCGCGAACCTTATTACAATCAACACAGGTACAATAGCAGTGCAGGGAAATATCATTGATAACAACACAAATTTAACAGGCGGTGGATCAGGCACAATCCTCATCAATGGCGGCGGTGCACAGACAATCACTACAACAGGTGTTATCGACCAGGGCAGGTTTCCGTCGGTGACGATCAATAAAGTCACCGGTACACTCACGCTGCCTACACTGATGACCGTAAGAGGAAACTGGACTTACACAGCAGGCACGATCGATGTTACAACCAATAATTCAACCGTGGTTTTTAATAACTCGCTGAATATAACTGGCACGCATACCCTAAACAACATCACTTTCGATGGTAGTAATAACTGGAATTTTGTGACCGCTGTTGGCACAACTATAACTGTGCTCGGCAATATCAGTATGATTGGTACCGGAAATATTACACTGAATACCGGAACTTTTAACCTCCTCGGAAACCTCGCGTTATCAAATACAGGCGGAGGAGGAGGAACAAGCGTTATTAATATCTCCGGAACGGGTGCACAGGCAATCACGAGCGCCCTGCTCATCAATCAAAACTGTCTGCCTTCTGTCACAATCAATAAAACTTCCGGAACCCTGACTTTTCCGGCGCTTATTACAGTGCGCGGTAACTGGACCTATATAGCGGGCATATATGACGTGACTACGAACAACTCGACAATCGTTTTCGGTGATCCGCTTGGATCAGGACTGATGAGTCTAACGGGCACGCATACTTTGAATAATGTGACTTTCGAAGCCAATAATAATCATACCTGCACTATGACTGCAGGAACGGTATTGACTATAACGGGAACGTTGGCAACGCTTGGAGCTGCTAATATGTTTATCAATACACCTGTTATTGGAACAACAGCAGTTCAGGCACAGGGAAATATTTCAATCGGAAATACAGGTGTCGGCGGTGGTGGTACAGGTCAGATACTGATCAATGGAACTGCCGCGCAGTTATTTTCGAGCACGGTAGCTGCTTCACAGGGTCTAATGCCTTTCCTCACGATCCAGAAAACCTCAGGCACATTAACTATGAATGGAATTATTTCTGAAAGCAGGAGTTGGACCTGGAGCAGTGGTACAGTGGATGCTGCAACGAATTTATCAACCGTCGTATTTGGTGGAAATAATTTAACCATCACGAGTACGGGTATGAGTTTCTACCACACAGTTTTTGCGGCGAGTACAAACACCCTCGCGAATTCGATGACGATACTTGGAAATCTTACAATCAACGGAACGGGTATCCTGGCTCCTGCGGCAAACACGATAAATCTCACAGGAAACTGGACAGACCGCGCCACGGCTGGATTTACTGAAGCTACAAGCACCGTAAATTTTAACGGTACAGCTTTGCAAACCATTACTACACCCGGCGGCGAAAATTTTACAAATCTTATAATCAATAATTCAGGCCCGGGCATTCAATTGGAAAATAATGTTCAGGATGCAACAACATTAACTATGACAGCCGGTAATATTGATCTGAATACAAATTCACTCACGCTTGGACTCACTGCTGTCAATAACGGAACACTCACGTGGACTTCCGGAACGATTATCAATACCGGATCTTTTATACGCTGGTTTAAAACCACAACAATAGCGGCCGGATCATCTGCCGGCCTCTTTCCTATGGGAACTGCTGTCGATTACCGCCCTATTTTTATTTCAGCACCTCTGCTCGGTCCGACAACCGGAGGCACGGTAACTGTTGGCTATAATGATGCTACGACCAATTCTGTAGTATCCTTCGCAGACGGACTTTTTACCGTTGTCGTACGAAAAGATTTAAACTGGACAATGTCAACCGCAGGTCTTGCCGGTGGATTATATAATATGCAGATACAGGGGACGGATTACGGCCTTATCGGCGCCGTCTCCGATCTGCGCCTAACATTGCTCAACAGTGTGGTTGGAATCGCTGGAGTAAATGCAGGAACTACTTCCAATCCGCAGGTTAACAGGACCGGTCTTTCAGCAGCCAATCTTACAAATACATTTTATTTAGGTTCAATCAATGCAGTAAGTACACCATTGCCCGTCACGCTGGTTTCCTTTAACGCTTTTTTATCTGGTCAGCGTGTGGATCTCAAATGGGAGACAGCTATTGAAACGGATAATGACTATTTCACCGTGCTGCGATCAAAAGACGGTCAGCAATGGGAAACCATCACGCGCATAAATGGTAAAGGCAATTCTGTTTCCAACAAGTTCTATGAAACCTATGATGACAATCCTCTCAGCGGACAATCATTTTATAAACTTGAAAATACAGACTTTGATGGCCAGGTTTATTTTTCGCCGGTTGTCATGGTAAATAACGGTATTGAAGTTAATCATGTCTCCATGTATCCCAATCCCGCTTCGAGCACTTTACTCATTACCAGTTCCACCAATGAGTCATACAGCATTAAAGTCTATAATAGCCTGGGTCAGTTAATGCAGATAGTTGCCAATAATGTTTCTGCAAAAAATTTGGATGTATCGGGTTTACCGGCGGGTGTTTATTTTATCCATTTATTATTTCCTTCATTTACGTTAACGAAAACAGTTGTAATCAGCAAGTGATGAATTTTAACCCTTTTTAATTTGCTCAAGTAAAGCGAGCGCTTCTTTGTTTTTAGGGTCCGCTTTCAAAATCTTATCAATATATTTTGAGGCTCCTTCCTTGTTTCCCATCGTCATGTATTTAGTTGCAATCAGATTTAGTAAAGGTAAACTCGAAGAGTCCTGTGCCATCGCCTTCTGAAGATTGATAATTTCACCGGCATATTTTCTGACTGGCAGAAAGTTTACATTAGAAGTATTGTTCTGAATGGCATAATCAAGGTATGGCATGGCATCACCAGGCCGGTCAATCCTGAGGTAAATTACAAACAACGTTCTGGCATATTCAAAAGTCGGTGATATCGCAAACGCTCTTTTAAAATAAAAAGCTGCCTCTTCGAAATAGCCCATCTTACCATAAAGATTTGCTGTCTTATCATAAAAATACGTATCGGTCGGATGTTCAAGGACCAGTAATTCCATAATTGTTTTCGCCTTTGGCAAATCCTTCATATCAAAATAATAATTATAGAGCTCTTCCATTGCATTTGGCCAAAGTCTGTGCTGATTGACCACCGAATAAGCCATTTTTTCTTCAACAGATACAACTTTAGGAGAATCACTCGCTAATGCTTCGTTGAAAGGCCAGCTTCGCTTAAGATTCGAAATTCTATAAACACCCACCAGGGAATCAACTTCGGTTACTGGCATTGTCCGCATTAATTCCTTCAAATTCATTTCATTTGTTTCCGCTGAAGGAATAATATGCTCATTTTTTAAAGCCTTATAAAAAGCGTCTGAAATAATAGCATATCCTGTTAAATTCGGATGAACATGTTCCAGAATAAGCCCGTTCCCAATAATATGATTAGATGAAACAGAATCAAATGCCGCCTCTGTATCTACTAAGTGCGCTTGTTTGTATTTATCACATAATTTTTTAATCGCATCATTGATCTCTGAAGGAGCCCTGAACCGAAGACCATCCAGATCTTTGGCCCGAATAAAATATTTTTTTGCCTGAATATAATCCCCTTCACCATAAGCCAGTTTACCCAGATAATAATTGCATAGTGCATGACCATTGTAAATCTGATCCGCTATTTTTAGAAACCGGGTCGCCTGCTCCCAATCTCTATTATTAAAGGCGCTTACTCCTTCTTTGAAATTTTTATTAAACCCGGGTAACTGCACACTATCAGGAAAAATGCTCACAAAAGGTTTCAGATCCATTTCATTGCATACGAGGTTGCTTATAAATACCGGAATTCCGTATTTATTAAATAGTTCAAGGGTCTTGTCCATATTCGAATTGAACTGTTCAATACCCTTTTTATAGAGTGATGAACCATACTGGATCTGTTGATCAGCAACCATCCTCTGCATTAATGTCTGACCCGCAAATTCTTTTTTCAGGTCTGAAGAATTCTTTGCTCTTTGAAATAAACCTGTCACCAACTGAACTATTCTTAGTTTTCGTAATGCAAGCACCAACTGAATAATCCGTGAATTATTTCCCACACTATTGGTAGAACCTACGCCCAATGTTCCATAATATTCATTATGTCCTGAGTAAATCATTATAGCATCTGGCTCGTATTTAACAACTTCTTTCGCAAATCCCAACACTGTATATGAGTTAACAGCTGTCAGGGATAAATTGATTATTTCAAATTCTCTGTCGGGAAATTCATGCATCAACCTGTATAATAACCATCTGTGAAATGATCCGTTGTGAAAATATGGATATCCGATCGTGGTTGATTCACCCAAAACAAAGATTCTTAAAGTAGATTTTTCTTTATTCTTTTTAAATAGTTCACTGTTTCCCGTAGGGGCAAATGCGGGATTAATAAAATATCTTTTTGCAGCATCAGGATTTAAGACCAGGTAATCAGGCCTGTCCGGGGCCTCCATAAAAAGGTCCAGATTATTGCCGTATTGAAAAATCCGGAGTGAAAATTCTATCAGAATCAAAATCAGTACAGGGAGAAGAATCGCTGTAATTTTGAAAATTAAACCTCTTTTCCCTGAATATACTTTCTTCAGATTAGTCTCCTGGTTTTGTAGAGGTCTTTTCATACAGGCAAATTCGAAATTGAAAACATTCAAATCATAGTATAATCATGGTTATACAGGACACTATGTGTGCAATTAACATTTAGATGATTAACCAATCACTTAATATTTAATTAATTTAGGAAATTCACCCTTTTATTTGAATAGTAATCAGGCAATCGTTTCGTGAAAGGACTTCGTTAACTCGGTACCGTAAATATCTTTGTATTCCTTTGCGAATTTCAGAAAGATATTACTGGCCAGTGTGAATCTCTTCAGTATGATCAGACATTTACATTGGTATATCAATGCATCTTCGTTTAAATGATCAAAATGAAAGATGCAATTAGTAATTTCTATGATAAATTCCGGCTCATGAGTAATTCCATGTTTTTTGATATAACAGAGACATAAATCTATTACTGAATTAGATATTTCAGACTTTATACTATCCAACCAGTCGTATTCTGTCATGTACAGAAAGGATCCTCTTTTAATGACATCAATCAGCGGTCTGATATCATCCTTACCGGGATGCAGGTTTTGTTGTATGATTGAATTGAAATCTGCAAAATCTATATAAATGTTTTCATCCAGTTTTTGGAATTGCCATGAACCTGATTCCTTGCTGATAGCACAATTGCCGATTTTTTCAAGGATAATCTTCAGTTTGGCAATGTTAACAGATCTGTTGTTTTTTGCATCTTTTTCAGATTTATCATGCCATAGCCTTTCATTGAGCATTTCTGAACTTATTCCCCTGCCCTTTCGTATCGTATTTATGCAGACAATAAGGAACAATTCCTTAAGCAACGGTGTGAAAAGTCCGGTAATATCATTTCCCTCCCTGTCAATAACCTGGAATTGTCCAAAAAGATAAATCGCTGAATGTATTTCCTGTTCTTCTGAATTTTGAAGATAAGTTGTCCTGCCTGCGATTTTAAGATTAGATTCACGAACAGAAAAAGGAGTTTGGTCCACAATATTCCTTAACTGTTTTCTTCTTCGGTAAAGAAAATAGCCTGCCAGTAATAATGTACCGGATAAAAGAGCAAGAACCAATATAATGCGGTGTTCTCCCGACGATTGTTCACTTACGACAACATCATCCGGTTCCGGTATAAAATTCAAAGAATATATTCTAACGGTAGATATCTTTTGCGGTTCATCACTTTTTGAATAGTTTAAAACTACTGTGATCAGTTTATTGCTGATGGGCGAATAAAACAAATCTGCAAACGATTCAATATCATGAAATGTAAAAGGGATCTTATTGGCAAGAATCCTGTAAGATGAATCCGTCAGCGAACCTTTGATCAACTGGAGATTTGAGTTCGAACTGTCATTGGGAAAAATCAGTCCGTAATAATTATTGGTCCTTGGATCGATGACAAGGCTGTTTACAAAAGTAAATTGGTTTTCAACCGGTTTTAATGCAAACATTCTTTTAAATGATTTGTCCCTTACATTAAACCGGAACATATCATAAAAGTTTCGAGGATCAAGCATCTGATCGCCGGTCTGGCTACCATAGCCACCTATTATATAGACAAATTTTCCCGTCGGATCCTCACCCAGTGCAGCCAGATACCTGGGAGGAGAATAATCTCCGTATGTAGTGAGAGAATCCCATTGTTTAGTTGTGAATGAATAACGCTGCACCCAGTTTTTATACCTGAGCTGCCCATACCCTCCGAAAATATAGAGAGAAGAATCCATTTTGGAAATGAATTTATTCGCATGCCAGAATTCTGTTATTTTCCCGGGTTCAAAATCGCTCTCCCATTGATGGTTCCTGAAATCAAATGCGACAACTTTTTTCTGATCAATAAATAAATCGTATAATTTATTGCTGCTGGTATCGAATATAGACTGATGACCTACCCTCAGGTTTTCATGTTTATTGTCAACCCATTCCATTAAACCCTTTTCATTGCTCAGATTGAAAGCAATCACAGAATCTGAGCCAGTAACATATATTTTATCTGATTTTGAATCAAACGCAACACCTGCATATCCATTTAATGTAAAAGAATTCAGCAATTCCCATTTTTGATACTTAGGCTTTAACCAATTTGGATTTTTAACTTTTGCTATCTGCTTATTTATAACATCGTGCCCGATATTTCCCGAAGCCTCATTGAGTGGCCAAAAATATCTCAGTGTATTATTTTCATAAATTTTTATGTCCTTTATCTGCATTGGCGGGATATCCCTGGTTTTATACTTTTCAAAATCATTGGCTCCCCACAGAAATTTAAAACACCTGAAATTTAACGGAATACTGCACTCTCCGGCCTTTTGGTTATTCACTTCGAACATGAGTGTCTGGTTCTCCAGATTAAATTTTAAAGAGATT
>DATHNR010000304.1:0-2989 GCA_035485835.1 Puia sp. | reverse complement strand
CAGAGTCCATGATTATTTTGCTGCTACTCTTAAAGCTTGAAGTATTACTAGTTAGTTTTTGTGAAACGCTGTTCGAAGATTCATTTTGCAGAGTAGTCTTGTTGGCATCTGTATTCTGTTCCGGATCAGTTTTTATTTTTTCTGTTTGAATACCTTTATTTTTTAAAGATGCGTCAGATTTTCTTAATTCATCTTTTTTAGAGTTAATGGATGAAGTAACGACTGATTGTTTTTTTGAGGAAGAAAAATAAACAATGGAACCAAGGCCAATCGGAATGAGCAGCAATAGTAAAAGCCAGCTTCGCTTATTCCGGCTTGCTCTTGTATTTATGCCGGGAACAGCGGCCGGATCTCCAAAACCTTCTTCATTGAGTTTGCCTGTCACGGCATCCCAATCAGATCCTGAGGTTTTGAGTGGATAAAGCTCGCCTGCCTTTTGAAACAGGTGGTCCATATCGTTTTCTAAATGCTCCATGATTTCGATTCCTCCTTTTCTTTAATGATCTTTTGTAAAATTCCCCTTGCACGTGATAAGTTTGACTTTGATGTACCCACGGAAATTCCCAGGGTGTCAGCAATTTCAAAATGCGTGCAGCCATCTATTACAAACATGTTAAAGACTACCCGGTACATTGGCGGAAGACTTTTGACATAACTGATCAGTTCCTTGTATAATAATAACTGATCGGCTTTCTGGCTGTTGTCCGGTTCTTCCCAAACATATTCCGGAATGCCACCAATTTCAGGCGTCATATTATTTTTCCTAAGTTCATCTATTGATGTGTTTATTATTATCCGTTTCATCCATGCCATCAGCAGTCTTTCCGGATAGTCCTCTTCCTCATATCTGAACCTTTCCATATGACGGAATACTTTTACGAATCCATCATTTGTGATATTCACAGCGATATCATATCTGTATACATATCTGAAAGCAATCTTTAGTGCATATCCATAGAATCGCTCATAGAGCAATTTCTGACTCCTTGGCTCCTGCTTTTTACACCCTTCTATGATCTGAATTATATTATCCAAAGTTTTCTAGTATCAAACAACGGGATCGATGAGTTCAATTTAACTTACGGTGCCGGTGTAGTATATTCATTACTAACAGGCCAAAATCCAGGTGTTGGAATGCTGACTCCCCTTGTATTTCCCCGAACGAGTGAATCCAATCCAAATCGGTATAGTGGCCAACCCTTATAAGTTAATTGTGTTTTGCCAAATACAGAAATACTAGCAAACGCTGTTTTATCCAAAGTTGAAGGTAAGCTTTGTACGGTGCTTATTTGAACGATTGGAAACGTAGCATCATTACTAAAATCTGATTTTGTGAAGGTGTTGGTATTGGCCGTATCTTTTGAAAATCTATATAAGGTAACACCCCTGTCATCCGTTATATAAATTGTATTTCCAGTCGCGGCCTTATAAGTGCTGTCGTACAAAACTTTATCATTCCCAACCAGTTGGGTTTCTGCAATCATGAGGGTATAATCTGGTTTGGCAACAAAAAATATACGATTGATCCCATCCCCGGTGATATCTCCTGCAGCGGCGTCACCTTTAAAATAATATAGAGGCCAACCCTTATAGGTAGTCTGTTTAGTACTATCCGGACGTGTGATGGTGGAAAAATCTGATTGGGATAGTCCGGCACCGAAAGAAGGACCATTAACATAAAAAGCCGGCCAGTTTACAATACAATTGCCCGTACAGGAAGAGTTTCCATTTGCGTCCAGTGAGAAGAAATACAGGGATTTCCCGGAACTATCCGTTATTACTGACCCAAAATGGGAATCCGTTTTGACTATTACCGAATAAACCGGAGTTGTCACGGGTGGCGGCGTGGTACCACCTCCGCCCGAATTGTAACCGGAACTTTTTGAACATGAATCTAAACCACCGATCAATAACACCGGTATTACGGTTGATAATATATATTTTAACTGCATTATTTTTTGATTTGCGTGTAATAATTATATGTAGAAAAGCGCTTAGTAGTGAGTACGATTTTTTGTGGGGCAGGTTGCGTTCCGATTTAACCAAAGTCCGGAATGTCAAAGAGCTATTCATGCCAGGACCGATTTAATGGCAATTATTTATTAAGTTTGATAACAGCAACTAACGAATGTGCGCCGAATTTTTATTCTTCTATTATTCCTTTCGTCTCATTATCTCTCTCTTGCGATTGGAAATATTCATTCCAATGCTGAAACAAACATTAACTGGGTAACTGTCTGGCTTGGATTTTTATTCGGGGTTCTGTTTACCATTTTATTCCGGTATCTGAATAGGAAATCGATGTCAATCGATCAGCGTAGTGATGCCGGAGTTCCCTTAAGCGGATGGGTTATTTTGTTGGGCCTTACGCTGGCAATAAGAATCTTGTTGCAGGGATTTGCTTTGATGAATGAGCATTATTTTCTGAAGTCGGGCTGGGTACAGTTGGAGCAAGCCGGTGGAATGAAGCTTCATTTTCTATCTATATTTGAATTGTTTCTTTCTTTATTTTCTCTGATCAGTTCGGGTGTTTTATTATATTGGTTTTTTGGAAGAAGGGATATTTTCCCGTCCATGTTCATATACTATATTAGTTTTTTTCTAATTGCCCAATTTGCCTTATGGATCATATATAATAATATGAGGCTGCCGGAAGATATGGCGGTCATTCGTAAAGAAATGCTGAATCAATTTTTCAGGATGGCGGTTTACGCATTGATCTGGGGTGCTTACGTATGGAATTCAGAACAGGTAAAACAGACTTTTATATACCCGCCAGGTTAGAGGAAGTATTATTAGTTATGGGGTATGAGATATGGATTATGAAATTATTGATTGTAATGGCTTCTCACTTTTCACGTAACCCATATCTCATAACCCGTAATTCATAGTCAGATTACAAGGCCGACAAATACTCCGCCAGTTTATTTATAGCATATGCAGCCTGCCTAATGCCGGTTTCTGCTTCCGGGAAATTTCTTTGTTCGAT
>DATHNR010000303.1:0-2945 GCA_035485835.1 Puia sp. | reverse complement strand
TGGCTTTTTCAGACATCTGGCCGCCTTCTTCCTTTCTTATCTGTAGTAATTGAACGACCTGACTTATAGGCGATCTTAAATCATGCCCTATGATTCCGAATAATTTTGCTTTTGTCGTATTGGCAACTTCAAGTTCTTGATTCAACAGATCCAGCTGATTGTTTCTCACATTCAGAATTCGATTGGCACTTTCTTTATTGCGGTAAATGAAATACAATAACAATGCAATAATCCCAAGTGAAACCAGTGCGAGTATTAAGAATAATCTAGTTTTGGACGCACTTTGTAATTCAAGAAAATTTAATTTATTTTCCTTACTTAAGGACGCGATATGCTGTTCCTTTTTATTTGTCTCATATCTTGTTTCCTGGTCAGCAAGATTTTGCGAAATTTTTTCTTTTGTCAGACTATCCGACTGATCTGAATAGAGTTCGAAATAATGTATAGCCTCTTTAAGGTTACCACTCCCCTTTTGTGCGATGGCCATGTATTTAAGTCCATCCGTATACTGTTCTTTACTGAATTGTTTTGCGAGAGGAAGTGATTGGGTTAATGAAACGACAGCCTCGGCGTACTTCCCGGTTTCCTCCAGGTATCTTCCTTTCCAGAGCGCAGCCTGATACAACAAAATGGGGGATTTGCTTTTGTTCGCCAGCGTGTCGGCTCGTACGATGTAAGGAAGTGCATTGTTCGTTTGATTGTGCTCAATATAATATTTAGCAATATTCAGGTTGGCGGATACAAGTTCCGATGGAACGACCGGACTGTTTTTTGTATGTTCCTCCAGCATTCTTTCATAATGCAGAGCAGAATCAATATTCCCGAGCCGTGCATATATCTCTGTGAAGGAACTCATATACCTCAAATTCACAACAGGGGAGAAACTGGCAAATGGCTGCCCTTCATGCAAGATGTCCAGGCTCTTTTCTGGCAAGTCGGTATTCTGGTATTCTTTAGAAAGGAGGTAACATTGAATAGCATAGTCAGATTTAAGTTTTATATCGGTTGTTGTATCTACTTTTTCTTTCCTGAGTTCAATGCTTTTAATTATATAATCCTGTGCCGTGTTGTAATATGCTTTTTGCTGGAAATAACTTCCCATGGCTGAATATCCATCTTGCAGTATTTTTTTATCGTGGGTCGTATCTAAAATGGATTGAAGGATATCCTTGCAACTGTCAACTTTCGCCTGTTGTCTTAACTGGAAGTTGACCGGAATTAAAGCCTCACATGCATTGGAGATAAATTCGGCGGAGTTAGCCTTTTGCGCTTCGATCAGGCTTTGATAAAAATAATATTGGGCGCTGTCAAATTTCACCTGGTAGTAATAGCCAAATGCACAATAAAAGGCAAATCTTGACCTGTCTGCCGGGTCCGTTTCTGATGTTATTGATATTCCTTTAAGGGCAGCTTGTTGAAGATTGTTGTAATTATTAGGTTTACTACCCGTATTAAGGCGAAGGGATTCACAATACCCAAGGAGGGCATTGATCTTTTCTTTACCATTCAACTTTGAAATATCCGGTTCCTGGGCATTAGATAATGAAAAGGTCGTGATAAAAAGAAGAAAGAATGAAAACAAATAATGAAGACTTCTTTTCATCAGCAGAAAATATTAGAATATTTCTTCAAGAATATATTTAAAGGATTTGCCGACGGGCAACTGGTGTTTAGAAATAAATAATTTATTTCCAACTGCCGATTCAATTTTATTCCGGTTTACAATATAACTCCTGTGAATGCGTATAAATTTATCCGGGGGCAACTGATCAAGCATGTGGGAAAAAGTCCCCAATACCAGGTAATTCGAGGTTGAAGTAACAATTTTTGTATAGTCCTTCATTGCTTCTAGATATAAAATATCATGAATCTGTATTTTATATTTATCGTATCCCTGTTTTATCGTAATATGACCGGTATTATTTTCTTTGTCAAAGGCATAAGACTTGTAACGCAAATCATAAAATTCACGAAGGCGGCTTATACACCTTGCAAAACGTTCCGGATTCAGTGGCTTTATAAGATAATCGAATACTTCAATTTCAAAACCCTCCAGAGCATATTCCGGATGAGAGGTTATGAATACCGGGGTTGGGACTATTCCAGTCAGTTTTCGCACGAGATCCAGTCCGCTTATTCCTGGCATTTCAATATCTGCAAATATGATTTCAGGTTTTAAGATCGGAATCAATTCGATGGCCTCCAGTGCATGACTGCAGGTTGCAACCTTATGCAAAAAGGAATACTTTGATGCAAGTGTTTCTATTGCCAGTCTGTCAATCTCCGCATCATCGACAATCAGGTATTTAAGGGTGTCTGACATCCGGTTACATTTCTGTAAGGAAGATACACAAAAAAGATGGTTTGTCGATTATTGACAACATGGGTATGTAAATTGCTGTGTAAAATACAATTGCACTAACTTAAAGAACTTTAATTAAAAAGAATTCAATGGAAATAAGAAAGGAAGACATCAAACAGGAAGTTTTCGACCTGTATGACGACTACGCTCACAATCGAATTGAACGACGCGATTTTTTACAAAAACTATCTGCCTATGCTGTGGGTGGCATTACTGTAACAGCGCTTACAAGTTTTCTTATGCCCGCTTATGCAAGCAATATTCAGGTGATGCCAGATGACCCGCATTTAAAATCAGAGTACATATATTATGATTCTCCCAAAGGCGATGGAAAAATGAAAGCATTGCTTTCCCTCCCCATCGATACAAAACAGAGACTGGGAGGCATCATCGTGGTGCATGAAAACAGGGGACTGAATCCATATATTGAAGATGTGGCCAGGAGAGCTGCACTGGCAGGATTCATTACATTAGCACCTGACGCACTAACCCCATTGGGTGGTTATCCGGGGAATGATGATCAGGGCCGGGAAATGCAGAGTAAGCTCGATAAAAATAAAATACTGGAAGATTTTATTGCTGC
>DATHNR010000302.1:0-2259 GCA_035485835.1 Puia sp. | reverse complement strand
AAGAAAATGACTATGAGACTTTTGCAATTGTGGCTGACACTTCCAAAAAATTACAGGTGGACAAAGCCCCGTGTACAGGATATTGCGTTGAATCATGTGCCAAAAACTTCGTTGCAGGGTGCTGAAATAAAATTATACAGTGGTTCTCTGGCTGGTATTTCTTCCCCATTGCAAAATTATACACCGGTTATCATCGCGGATATACAGGTGAAGCCAAAAGCATCGACAGTTTTGAATCTCCCTGCATCGTATACCACGTTTTTGTATATGATAGAAGGTTCACTAAAAGTTGGTGAAGAGAAAAAAATACTTGATCAGGGCCAGGTAGGATGGCTTGACAGATCAAAAGAAGAAATGGAAAGCGAATTGAATCTGGAGGCAGGTGATGAAGGAGCAAGATTCATTATGTATTCCGGCCAGCCACAGGGCGTTCAGATTGTTTCGCACGGTCCTTTTATTGGCGATACGCAGGAAGATATCAGCAGGCTCTATCATGAATTCCGTGCCGGCAGAATGAAACATATTTCAAAAGTACCCGAATCGCAGAAGTTGATTTGGTAAAAACGATTGTAGGAGAGTAGACAAGCTGAGTTTTTAGAAATTTCTTAACTTGTAGTAAAATCGAATTATATGAGTGAAGAAAAAGCAATACTGGCCGGGGGCTGTTTTTGGGGTGTGGAAGAACTCATCCGCGAACTCCCCGGAGTTACTTCTACCATTGTCGGATATACGGGCGGTGATGTGCCGAATGCCACTTACCGGAATCATGGTACGCATGCTGAAGCAATTGAAATTGTATTTGATCCTGTGCAGCTGCCCTACCGGAAGCTGCTGGAATTTTTCTTTCAGATACATGACCCAACTACTAAAAACAGGCAGGGAAATGACAGAGGAACTTCTTATCGCTCTGCGATATTCTATCTGAATGAAAAGCAGAAAGAAGCGGCAAAGAAATTAATCGAAGAAATGACAGCCTCACATAAATGGCCCGGACCCATCGTAACGGAAATCGTTCCTGCTTCAGATTTCTGGAGTGCCGAAGAAGAACACCAGAATTATCTGCAGAAACATCCTTACGGGTATACCTGCCACTATATCAGGCCTGAATGGAAAGTGGATGAACATTCATTGGTTAAATGATTTGATGAACGAATGAATTTGGAATTTAAAAATTCTTATTCAGCCAAATCACGACCTGCTCCCAACTTTCACGGGGTATTTTTGCATGGGTGGTATTTTTCATAATCAAAAATTCCTTTTTGTTGCCAGGGATTGAATCGTAGAAATCTCTTACTTTGTCCACCTCAAATAATTCATCCTGATCACCAACGCCTACCAGCACGGGAATATTCAGGTCCCTGGGAAGCCGGAGTTGTTTTACATCCATCATGGTCAGATATCGAAGGGTATAACTGTAATTGAACAAAGAGTCTTTTGAAACGGTCATGCCTTTCCGATAATATTCAACAGCCGGATAAGAAGGACGGAATATAGAACTCGACAGTATTTTAATTTTTTCAAATAAAGTTGGCGGCGCTGATAAACCTTTTCTTCCTTCATAGGCGCCTGACAACAATACCAATCCCGCAATCTCATTGGGAACCGCATCTGCAGCACAAATGGCAGAAGCCACACCCAGGCTATGGCCTAAAACAATGACTTTTGAAAACCCCAGGCTCCTAATATATTTTACCGACTCTGCTAAATCAGCAATCCATCTGTCCTTGCCCGGAGAATCACCCCTGATTCCATCAGATAAACCATGGCCCCTGTAATCCAAACCAAAAGTTGTGAATCCGGCAGCGGATATGGGTATGCCGGCCATATCATAAGCACCACTATATGCAGTGAAACCATGAAATATCAATACTGCTATTCCTTTTTTTGCAGGTGCGAGACTATCCGGGTTCCAACGCCGCAAAAAAAGAGTGACGCCATCACTCGTAGTGAACTGATCATGCTGTCCCACGAAATTCTTTCTCAGAGCTGCCGCTTCTTCGGGAGTAATTCCGGCATGATTTGTTTTTGATTTATTTGGAAGAAAGGCCAGGGTAAGTCCAAAAATGAAGATCAGTATAATTAATGAAATTATAGAATACAGAATTCTTTTTAATATTTTTTTCATGACTTCTTTTTAACCTGAAAGCGGACCTTACTGTTCGCTTTTGAAATAATAAGAAGCTAATGTACGAATATCAGTTTTCAGGTAATCAAATGGCAGTTTTACCTTGGTTGCGATTCATTGGTAACTCTTGTCCA
>DATHNR010000301.1:0-45537 GCA_035485835.1 Puia sp. | reverse complement strand
AAACAGGTTTTGGTTTTGTTTTTAATTTCTTCTCAATATAATCCTGGCTGTTTTTGAGGATTACCGGACGAAGTTCCACATTCCCCGGGCTATACACTCCATGCACATTCCCAAATGCTGCAGCAACGCCAAATAAGTTTCCAACTTTACTTAATTCTGTATAAGCATATGCAACATGTTCCGGTTGTGTATATAACTTATCATTCTCTACACCGCTGTTATCTACTCCATCTTCTTCTCCTCCCGTCACGCCAAGTTCTATTTCTATTGCCATGCCAAGGGGCTTCATTCGTTTAAAGAATTCTACTGATGTATGTATATTTTCTTCCAGGGGTTCTTCCGAAAGATCCAGCATGTGTGAGCTGAAAAGAGGTTGTTTATTTTCTTTATAATACGCTTCACCGGCGTCAAGTAATCCGCTTATCCAGGGCAGCCATTTTTTAGCGGCATGATCGGTATGAACGATAACTGGAACGCCGTAATATTTTGCTACGGTGTGTATATGCAGAGCTCCAGAAACTCCTCCATAAATATTTGCTTGTAATTTATCGTTAGGCATTCCTTTTCCTGCAACAAACTGGGCGCCTCCGTTGGAGAATTGAATGATGATGGGTGAGTTCACTTTAGCTGCCCCCTCAAGTGCAGCATTGATTGTGTCGGTTCCGGTAACATTTACAGCAGGTATGGCAAATTCATTTTCTTTTGCATCCTGATAAAGGGCTTCCAGCTCTTCGCCAAATAAAACACCGGCTTTGAATTTTGCCATGGGATTATATTTCAAGTTTTAAGGATGCAAAGATACGGGTTCCAGCCCGCACCAGCAGGGCGGATTCGTTGAAAATCATCTAAAATTTAATCCATCATTAATCTGAATGTTAGAAATCTTTCAGTCCTGGAATTTCCCAAGGTTTTTTTGGATCAATGCCAGATTTTTTTGCAAGGTTTGTTTTAACTGCCTTTTCACCAGCTGGCCCATTGACCGGCATTTCAGAAATACAGGGGCCTGGAATTCCGAGGAGAGCTCTTCACGCAGTTGGATAAGTTTTTCGGGCGTTGATATATTATCGGTCGACATAATATTCAGGAGATGCATCAGTCTGAATCTTGAAGAAGCAACGCGAAATGCCATCATTGTCCTTTCTTCTGTTTGATACTGAGTAATAGAATCCTCGTTTAAATATTTAATACAGATGTCAACCAGAGATTTATTCTCTTTAAAAAATTGTGGCAAATAAATATTTTTTCTTCCTTCATAAGACTGCTGGTCAAAATCTATGGCCCGGATACGATATTGGAAATCTTCAATATCCGGAGTAATATCCACAACGAAGTTATAGGATCTCATATCACCGAGTAAACGTACAAAACAACGTTCGTTAAATTTCACAAACTCTTTTGCAAAACGTATACGGTTGGTAATTGGCTCATTTAAATAATGCATAATGAAAATATCGCCAGGTATGCCAGGTATATGGTCTTCTATCAGTGTTTGCTGATGAGTGAAAAAGCTGATTCGGTTTGGAGATAACAGATGTTCCAGTTCGAGACCATATACGCGAGATGCATCTGCCTGTTTGATATAAAAATGATCGTAGTTGTCATTGAATTTATTAACGATTCGTATCCTGAAAGGACTTGAGTTAGCAAAGCTGCAGAAATCCACTCGGGCTACGTCAAGATGTTTACTGAAAGTCAGATCGCCCTCAGTTTTTAATATAGCATACATTTTTACCAGTCCTGACCGGATATATTGCCAGTGTTGCATGTCATAAGAAACGGTTTCCCATAGACTGTCTTTGCCATTTTTGTCTTTTAAAGGAACTGCATAGGCAACATGAAGCAGGTCATTATATGAAACAGGTAATTTCACTTCACGACCGTGGAGCTGGAGATAATTCCGTAGTAAATCATTTACAGGGAAAATAGGTTTCTTCCTGGAAGGCTTATTTGTTTGATTATTATCCGGCGTGTTAACGTCGAATGAAAACTTCATTATTAATCTTTGGACAAAGATCATTTATTTAGGCTAATAGCTACCGGCTTTAGCCTCCTATGGGTGCCCCCTGCTAAATTATTTGAAAACTTAGCAGGAGGACGCGGGATAAACAGTTTGTTCTAAAATCGGGTACTGGAACTGTTACCGGTTTCCCCATGGAATTGGACTTCAGGGTGGTTGTTTCAAGGATCAGATTTAAGGAATAAGGTCGGTTTCAGTGCCGGGATCAGTTTTTGGACAGGATTTGAATTTCCTCTTCGGAATTGGAATTGGTTTCTACAGGATAGGTTTGATTATTTAGGAAAGGTTCAGGTTTTCTTACAGGATAGGTTTTTCAAAATAGGACCGCGCTTTTTCAAATAGGATCGGATTCGGTTTCGCAGGGTAAGAAAAAAGAAGTTGACTGATATCGGATTTTACTCGGAAATTCTATTGGATATTGGATAAAGAACTTTGGCCGGTTTTTGGATATCGTCGGGATTGAGTATGTATCAATCAACTTCACTATCAAAATTAACTTATACACATATTAACAACAATAGCCTTTTTGCCTGATTTTAACAGTTCATGATTTACCCAGAAACTGGTAGTTTAACGAGTTCTGAGAATAGTAGATTTACGTGCAGTATTATAATTTATGACTTGTGAGTAAAAGACTGAAGCACATCATACTTTGTCACTATATGAAAGTTGCCGCTATCATCTTTTGCGAGTACGGCGCCATTCTCTTTACTTATGAGTGAGTTGATTCTTTCGACCGGAGTATCATAAGAAACAACAGGATAAGGAGCTTCGATTACTTCATGAATTTTTTTATGTCTGATATCGGATCCATTGCTTAGGATAATATTGAATAAACCACTTTCACTTACAGCGCCTACTGGTATGCCTTCCTTTACAACAGGAATATTTTCAATATGCAATTCTTTCATCCTGTCAAAAGCTTCGCCAACGGTTTGTTCGGGATTGAGTGTTACCAGTATACTATTACCACGCGAATTGACTATATCGCGGAAGGTTTTAACATCAAGAAACCCCCGTTCCATCATCCACTGATCATTATAGATTTTTGCAACATAGCGGCTGCCATGATCATGAAAAATACAAACGACCAAATCGTCTTTTTTTAATTTATTTTTTAATTGCATTAATCCCTGTAGACAACTTCCCGCACTATATCCGCAAAATAATCCTTCGTCTTTAGCAAGACGACGGGCCATTATTGCGCCTGCTTTATCAGTAACCTGCTCGAAATGGTCGATTACAGACATATCGTAGTTTTCTGGAACAAAATCTTCTCCAAAACCTTCTGATACATATGGATGTACTTCATTCATATCAATCTCCCCTGTGTTAAAATATTTTGTCAGCAGTGATCCGAAAACATCGATCGCCCATATCTGTATTGCAGGATTTTTTTCTTTTAAATACATCGCAGTTCCTGTAATTGTGCCACCGGTTCCGGCTGTACAAACAAGGTGTGTGATTTTTCCATCTGTTTGTTTCCAGATTTCAGGGCCAGTAGTTTCATAATGAGCAAGCCGGTTTGCAAGATTGTCATATTGATTACAATGAAACGAATTTGGAATTTCTTTAGCTAGTCTCCGGGCAATGGAATAATAGCTTCGTGGATCATCTGGTTCTACGTTTGTAGGGCAAACAATTACCTCTGCACCTACTGCTTTGAGGATATCTGATTTTTCTTTCGATTGTTTATCGGTAGTGGTAAAAATACATTTATATCCTTTTATGATGGCTGCCAACGCTAAACCCATTCCCGTATTACCACTGGTGCATTCAATGATAGTTCCACCAGGTTTAAGTTTGCCTTCCTGTTCGGCTACTTCTATCATCTTTACGGCCATCCGGTCTTTAATGGAATTACCGGGATTGAAATAATCAACTTTGGCTACGACGGTACCAGGAATATCCCGTGTAATTTTATTTAAGCGGATAAGTGGCGTATTGCCGATCGTTTCAAGAATATTATTTTTTATATCCATGAAGCAAATGTACAAATGATTAAGCACTGTCGCCTTTGGTCAGGCGACTGGCATGGCTGGAATTTTTCTTTCTCTGCATATATTTATCTATAAGGATAAGACCCAGGATAACGTTGATTCCAATAAAAATATTTACATAAGTATTATTTAATAGAAAACTCCAGTTTATTTTGTTCGCATTGAGGCTGTATGAAGGGACCAGGCTACCGGTTGAATTACTGCTCCAATGAATCTGTCCTATAAAATAAATAAATAGACCCCCGATCATGATCAGGAAAAAAGCCGCAAACCCGCGGATAACGTTTTTATTGATATAATTTTTTGTTGCAGGGGCCACATGTAATTGAGCAATTTCTTCCATTATATTTTTAGTAAACCGCAGAGAGGGCACTTCAAGATCTTCTTTCTGAAGCATTTCATGAATGTTCATCAGCTCAGTGTATTTACTATGCCAGACCGGATCCTCCGAAATGTGCTTTAAAGTGTCAGCTTTCACGGTTTCATCGCCTAATCCGTCTATATATTCCCAAATAAGTTTTTCCATTTCCTGGTCCATATCATTTCTTTTATTAATAGAATGTCCGTACGAATGTTTTGTTTCTCCCTTAATCCGCATGTATTTCCCGTACTTCATGAGAAAAATGTTTTTCCATCTTGTCTTTTAGACGTTGCCTAGCCCTGTGAAGTTTCACTTTTACTGTATTCGGATCCAGGCGCATTATTTTACCAATTTCTTCAAGTGTCTGGTCCCCTTTATAAAAAAGATTAAGTACCTGGGCGTCGTCAGGGCTCAGCATTGAAATGGCCTGATTTAGCATGGCATGTTTTGATTTTTGTTCAATTCCATTTGCACTGAAACCAGATTCCCTGTTTTCTACCTGGATGCCGTTTCTTTGATTGTCGAGCGAAATGGTATCCAGTTTTTTCTTTCTTAAAAAACTAAGACAGGTAGTGCGGGTGATGGTAAATAACCAGGTACTGAATTTTGAATCCCCGCGAAAATCAGCCAGGGAGCGATATGCTTTTACAAATATGTCCTGTGCAATTTCTTCAGCATCTTCCCTGTTCTCGGTAAATCGGAGAACAAGGGTGAAGACATAATTTTTGTACTTTTCAACCAATAAAGCAAACGCCGATTGATCCCCTTGAAGGATCCTGTAAATAATCTGGTCATCTGGTTGTCCGCTTATTACCACAGGGATAAGACGTTATATATAAGAGTATGGTTACAGGCTAAGGTACATTTAATACAAGTATGGGAGTATGGGAGTATGGGTGTGTGGGAGTATAAAAAACTACAGGTTATTGTAACCTAAGCTCAAATGATGTAGTCTGATAGGGTAGAAAACAATTGATAAAAATTAAATAAAAAGTATATGGGACCCGATCAACTGGTATTTTTTTGGCTTATTCTTAGCAGTCTTTCAATTTGCGCATTGATTTTCGGTATCAGGTATATTAATAACAAGGAGAATATGGCCATGATTGAAAAGGGCCTTGATCCGAAATTAAAACAGGAAAGGCGTCCTGCTCCTTTCCGTAATCTCAAGTGGGGTCTACTCCTGGTGGGCTCCGGTATCGGGTTATTTGTTGCTTATCTCATGGACAATTTCTTTTTGTATAATGTACGTATACATAGTGAACATGGAATGGGCAACGATGACGCCAATGTGCCTATTTACTTTGCCCTGATTGCCATTGGGGGCGGAATCGGTCTGATCATGTCTTATAAAATTGAAAGAAAACAATTGCCGGATAATCAAGTACTTTAATTAGTCTTCACCGCTGAAGGAATGGAGTTATTGGTTTCCAATAACTCCGTTGCTTTTATTAAAACAGGGTCTGTTTGGTTTATTATATAAAAATAGCCCTGTGTACGCCAGATAAACCTCGCCAGAAGTGCTTTCACTCTTATTTCTACCTGGTTTCGGTTCACTGGATCTACGCCTTCCAGATTGATTGAATCTTTTTTTGCATATGCAAGGAGTGTATTCCACAATTCAGCATCTTTTTTGAAACCGGTATAAAATGCAGCCGGAGATTGGAATTGTTTTAACTCGGCCTGGTGACGAATAAAATATTCGTAAATAAAGTTATTCAAATCTCCGCTGATATATAATGCGGTTACAGTTCTTGGTATCTGTGATGTATCAAGGGCCACAAAAAAATCGGGTGTAATTCCCCCACCTCCATATACCAGCCTGCCTCCCGGCGTTTTGAAAACGGGCCCGGCATGTACATTGGAAGTATCTCCATGAATAACTTCGCCGTTGTGAAAACGATCAATCACCTCTTCGTTATAAGCTTCACGGCCTTTATTATATGGTTTTTGAATACTTCGCCCCAGTGGAGTATAATATCGCGCAATTGTCAGGCGAAGTTCGCTTCCATCATTTAATTCGAATGGTTCCTGCACCAGGCCCTTACCAAAAGTCCGGCGGCCGACTATACTTGCCCTATCCCAGTCCTGCAATGCACCTGCCAGGATTTCACTAGCTGATGCGGTTCCCTCATCTACCAGTAGTATAAGTTTCCCTGATTCAAAACTTCCAGGTCTTTGGGCATGATATTCTTTTCTGGGACTTTTCCTTCCTTCCGTATAAACTATCAATTCATCATTTCCAAGAAATTCGTCAGCCATATTTACTGCTTCATCCACGATGCCACCACCATTTCCCCGTATATCCAATACAAGTTTTTTCATACCTTGTTTTTCCAAGGGCTCTAAAGCCTCCATAAATTCTTCGTATGTGGTTCTTGAAAATTTATTGATTCTTATATATCCCGATTCTTTGTCTATCATATATGCTGCATCCAAAGCCGGCAGAGGAATCATTCCACGCAGGATAACGAATTGTTTGGGAAGATGATTACGGAACATAGTCAGATTTACCATGCTTGCTCCGGGGCCACGCAGTAATTTTTTTATCTTTTCCGCTGTAATTCCATTTCCTGCAACAATAGAATCATTTACCCTGATAATCTGGTCGCCCACCTGGAGTCCAGCCTTATCACTGGGTCCCCCACTGATCACATTGGTCACATTTACCGTATCATTTAAAATCTGAAACTCCACACCAATTCCCTGGAAATTACCCTGCAGGTCTTCATTCATTTCTACCTGGTCTACAGCAGGAATATAATAGGAGTGCGGGTCCAGGTGGGAAAGCAAGCCCTGGATCGCTTCTTCGCTTAAAGAATCTGCCCGTACAGAATCCACATACTTATCATTAATGATGTCCAACACTTCCTGGACGGGACTCAGTTTTCCCGTTTTAAAAAATCCTCCCGTACTGGTACTTGGATAAAGTCTGAATCCGATCAACATACCCAGAATCATGACCACCGCAAATAAAAGGGGCAGCCAGAAGTTTAGTTTTTTCATGTACTTGATTTCACCTAATGTGCTGCAAATTAAGCAAAGAAATGATCTGTAACTGATGGTATATTTACCTTACACTATAAACAATATACCTTCGCCCCGGAAACTTTAAAAAGTGAATATGTCCCTATTGATTGCAGATAGCGGTTCTACCAAATGTGAATGGTGTTTTATATCAAATGGCCGTAAACAATTCATAAATACGCAGGGTGCGAGTCCTTATTTTTTAAATGAATTACAACTTGTTGCTTTGATGCAGAATGAACTATTACCTGCATTAAAAAAAAACAGACCCGAGCAAATATATTTTTATGGTACCGGTTGTGCCGCTGCTTCTAACAGGGCCATTGTACGGAGAGCCGTTAGAAAAGTGTTCCCGAATGCCCGGGTTGAAATTGAACACGATCTCACAGGTGCTGCAAGAGCACTTTGCGGGAAAAACAAGGGCCTCGTTGCAATATTGGGAACAGGCAGTAATTCTGGCTATTATAATGGAAAGAAAATTATTCGCAATAGTCCCGGACTAGGTTACGTATTGGGAGACGAAGGGAGTGGAGCTTACCTTGGGAAAAAAGTTCTTCAATATTTTTTATACAAAATTTTCGATGCTGAATTGCATACTAAATTTCATAAAAAATATGGTGTAACAGTTTCAGAAATACTTGATTCGGTTTATAAAAAAACACTCCCCAATCGATACATTGCTTCTTTTGCAATATTCCTGGCTGAAAACCGCGGACATTACATGATAGAAAATATTATCGAGGACGGACTTTTTGATTTTTTTTCTATTCATTTGGCGCGTTATCCGGAATCCGGTAAAATACCGATTTATTTTACCGGAAGTGTTGCTTTTGGGTTTCAGGATATTCTGAAAGAACTTTGTAAATCATTTGGCTGGGAAACAGGTAAATTTTTGAAGAAGCCGATGGATGGATTAATTGCTTATCATAAAAATAAATGATGGACTTTGAAAAGATAACCGAAGAGCAGGGTCCTTACCGGCATCTTGAAAAAATGAGCACGCGTGAACTGCTCACTTTTATCAACAAGGAAGACCAGCAGGTGCCCCTGGCGGTTTCCCAATCTATGCCTCAGATTGAAAAACTAACAGAAATCGTCACGGATAAAATGCTGAGCGGAGGCCGCTTATTTTATCTTGGAGCGGGTACCAGTGGCCGTTTGGGTATTCTCGATGCCAGCGAAATACCGCCTACTTACGGGATGCCCTATGGCTTGATCGTCGGTCTTATTGCGGGAGGAGAAAAAGCGATCCGGACACCTGTAGAAAATGCCGAAGACGACCGGGAGCAGGGATGGCTTGATCTCTGCGAATTTGAAGTAGATGAAAAAGACGTAGTCATTGGAATAGCAGCCAGCGGAACAACCCCTTATGTGATCGGTGCACTGGAAAAATGCCGGCAAAGAGGTATAACTACCGGATGTGTAACCTGCAATCCGGGAACACCTCTGGCTGCGGCATCTGATTATCCTGTAGAAGTAATAGTAGGTCCCGAGTTTGTTACAGGCAGCACACGGATGAAAAGTGGAACAGCACAGAAACTTGTTCTGAATATGATTTCTACAACCGTTATGATCCGAATAGGAAGGGTAGAAGATACCCGGATGGTCAATATGCAGCTAACTAATAGCAAACTTATTGAAAGAGGTATAAGTATGCTTATGAATCAAACCGGAATTAACGATTATCAAACAGCAAAAAAACTTTTACTTCAATTCGGGAGTGTTAAAAAAGCAGCTGAAAGCAGAAGGAAGTAGACTGTAATGAAAGTATGGGAGTATGGGAATGCAGAGCGATAAAAAATAAATAAGAAATTGCAAATGTATCCGGGATCAGAATATGCATGATATTGAACCATATTATAACTGGCGCCACATTTATATTAGTGAAGAAGATGAACGTTCACCTTTTTTCGGACGTATTTATTCAGAATTTGAGTTTACTCAGGCGATCTATAATTATTTAATTCACCCTCAGTGGGATGAATTTGGTTCACGAACACTTTACTTAAAAGTGTTATTAGCCGATTACGAAGAAAAATATGTAATTATTGAACTGATTGGTGAATGGAATGACGCAATTGAAAATGATATTATGAGCCTCAAAAGGGAAGTGGCCGATAAATTCATGGCAGAAGGGATCTATAAATTTATTCTGATTGCAGAAAACGTACTTAATTTCCATAGCGGCGATAAAGATTATTATGAAGAATGGAGGGAAGATGTGGAAGACAGGCAAGGCTGGATCGTATGTATCAATATGCCTGAACCGACTCAGTACGATTTTCGCAGGGCCAAACTGGATCGTTATATCAGTCTGATAGAGCAGCCTGACTGGAGAATTTATAAGCCCTTTCATCTTTTTAAACTTGTGAGTTCCTTGCAGGAGAAAAGATTAAACAACTTATAATTCGATCCTGGCCCAGAAAATAAATTTTTTGTATCGATGGAATGATTTATTTTTGATAAGATTTATGGTCAACGCAAAAGCATACCGTTATTTTGGTTTTTATTTTTTCTTCTATTTTAGAAGCAAACCGGGAATGCTTTTGTTAATCAACAGATAATTTTTAAAACTTAACAATAGAATCCCGGTCAAAAGCCGGGATTTTTTTTTATCGTATGCAGCAACCCATTCAACGTGTAGCCATTCAGGGATATGAAGGAAGTTTTCATCAGGAAGCTGTAAGGATTTTTTTTGGCGAAAAGACTAATATCCTGGCATGTGCACGCTTTCAGGATGTCGTGAAATCAGTAACAGATCCGAGCCTTTGTGATGCTGCGGTAATGGCTATTGAAAATTCCATTGCGGGTAGCATTCTTCCCAACTATTCACTGCTTCGGAACAGTGACCTTGTGATTTCGGGTGAAATTTATTTGCAGATCCGACAGAATCTGGTTGTGAATCCAGGCATAACACTTAAAGACATCAAGGAAGTGCATTCACATCCGATGGCCATACTGCAATGCCTTGATTATCTAAACCAGTTCGATTGGAAACTGATTGAAACTGAAGATACTGCCCTTAGTGCAAAACACATTCATCAGCGCAAGAGCAAGCATATTGCCGGCATCGCCAGTAAACTGGCGGCCAGTTTATTCCAATTGGAGATGATCGCTCCCGATATTCATACCATGAAAAATAACTATACACGATTTTTAGTATTGCAGAGGAAAGAAAATTCAGAACCCGTGAAAGATGCAAATAAAGCTTCTGTCACTTTTCATACTGATCACTCGCGTGGAAGTCTCGCAAAAGTGCTTACTCTCATTGCGAATGCCGGTATTAACCTGAGCAAATTGCAATCCTATCCCATACCGGGTAGTGACTGGAAATATAGTTTTCACGCCGATATGGAATTTGACAATACTGGGGAATTTGAAAATGTGATCGAGATTATTAAACCGGTAATATCTGATTTAAAAATTTATGGCATTTACAAAAAAGGAATACAAACTTAAGGTCCAAATTAAAACCCATGCAGGTTGAGCATATTTTAATAATATTAATAATTGTAATAAAATTTTATATCAGTCCAATTTATTAAAGCATTCTAAAATGAAGACTGCACAAAGACTCGAAGGAATTGGTGAGTACTACTTTTCTAAAAAATTGAGGGAGATAGACGATCTCAACCGAGAAGGTAAAAATATTATTAGCCTTGGCATTGGCAGCCCCGACCAGGCCCCACATCCTGATGTGATCAGAATATTGAATGAAGAGAGCAGTAAGTCAAATACCCATGCATATCAAAGTTATAAAGGGTCTCCTGTTTTGCGAAAGGCGATGGCCGGATGGTACAAAGAATTTTATGGTGTAAATCTGAATCCTGATCAGGAAATTCTACCGCTGGCGGGATCCAAAGAAGGAATTATGCATATATGTATGACTTACGTTGATAAAGGGGATCTTGTATTAATTCCCAATCCCGGTTACCCTACTTACCAGAGTGCCGCAAAACTGGCCGGCGCGAATCTGATTTCTTATGAATTAAGAGAAGAGAATTACTGGATGCCTGACTTCGAAGAATTAAAGCAATTGGTCATGAAAAAACAGGCAGGCCAGGAATCGGTATTAATGTTTGTGAATTATCCGCAAATGCCTACGGGACAATTGCCAACCAAAGAACTTTTTGAAGAACTGCTTTTATTTGCAAAAGAGAATCAAGTCCTGCTTGTTCATGATAATCCGTATAGTTTTATATTAAATGATGAACCTATGAGCATAATGCAGCCCGAAGGGGTCTGCGATCACGTTATAGAACTTAACTCACTCAGTAAGTCACACAATATGGCCGGATGGCGTGTTGGTATGATGATTGCCAAATCAAAGCACATCGAAAATGTACTTCGGTTTAAAAGCAATATGGACAGTGGAATGTTTCTTCCCCTGCAACTTGCGGCAGCAAAAGCGTTGTCACTCCCGGCATCCTGGTACGAAGAAGTAAACAAATTATATCGTATTCGAAAATCAGCCGTCGAAACATTACTTGAAGGATTGAGATGCCGGTTTTCAAAAAAACAGGGGGGGCTATTTGTTTGGGCAAAGGTTCCCGATGAAATTGCAGACGGGTATGCATTGAGTGATCTTTTACTGTATAACGCCAATGTATTTGTGACCCCAGGTGGTATTTTTGGGACTGCCGGTAACAAGTATATCAGGGTAAGTTTATGTGCACCCGAAGAAAAAATACTGGAAAGTTTCGAAAGAATAAAAAAGGCTGGATTTATAAAACCAATTCAACATGTTTAATACAATCACCATTGTTGGGGTGGGTTTGATCGGCGGATCTTTTAGCTTAGGGTTAAAAGATCATGGCATGGTTAAAAAAGTTATTGGAGTAAGCCGAAGTGGCACTACGGCCCGCAAAGCGCTGGATCTTGGAATCATTGATGAAGTACTACCCCTGGAAGAATCAATCATACAGAGCGATTTAATATATGTAGCAATTCCGGTGGATGCAACGCTGCCGGTAATGAAGACAATTCTGGACCAGGTTACTTCGAAGCAAATTGTAGCTGATGCCGGATCAACCAAATTTGCGCTTTGTAAATTTTTATCTGATCACCCAAACAGAAATCGATTTGTTGCTACTCACCCGATGTGGGGAACCGAGTATAGTGGCCCTGAAGCAGCTGTTCATGATGCATTCAGAGGCCGCTCCTGTGTGATATGCGAAAGAGAAAAATCTGACCCGGAGGCTCTCAAGCTAATTGAAAATATTTACACCATGTTGGGAATGTCTCTCGTGAATATGGAAGCGGAAAGTCATGATATTCATGCAGCATATGTGAGCCATATTTCCCATATTACTTCATTTGCACTGGCCAATACTGTATTGGAAAAGGAAAAAGAAGAGGATGCTATTTTTGAACTTGCAGGTGGTGGTTTTGAAAGTACAGTCAGGCTGGCGAAAAGCAGTCCGGCTATGTGGGGACCTATTTTTATGCAAAACCGTGAAAACGTGCTGGATGTTTTGAATGAACATATAACACAGTTACGAAAGTTCAAAAGTTGCCTCGAAAAGGAAAACTATGATTACTTGCTGCAACTGATGGAAAATGCAAATAAAATCCGGAGAATTTTGAAATAAATAATAGTTAGTAGGCTTGATATGAAAAACGCATTTATAGGTTTCGTTAAGCATTGAGTCTTAAGCCTTAGGCTTTAAGCTTAAAAGATTACCTTTGCGCAAAATTTTAGAACAGCATGAGTACATTTGAAGGGCTTGGGTTGCAGGAGAACCTCCTTAAGGCTATAACCACATTAGGGTATACCCAACCCACCCCCATACAGGAAAAAGCAATTCCTGTCTTATTGAGTGGCACTAAAGACCTGGTTGGACTTGCTCAAACCGGAACTGGTAAAACTGCGGCTTTTGGTCTGCCATTGTTGCAACTGTTGAAAGCTGAACAAAGATTTCCTCAGGCTCTTATTGTTTGTCCGACAAGAGAACTCTGCATGCAGATTGTAAGTGAACTCGAACTTTTCAAAAAATTTATGGCTGGTGTTCAGGTTTTGGCTGTATATGGTGGTGCTTCGATTGGTATGCAGATACGTGATTTAAGGAGGGGTGTTCAAATTGTCGTTGCAACACCAGGCAGGCTCATTGACCTGATCGAAAGGAAGGCCATTAATCTGGAAGAGATAAAATATGTGGTGCTTGATGAAGCGGATGAAATGCTGAATATGGGATTTCAGGATGATATCGAATTTATTCTTCAAAATACGCCTAAACGGGATGCTACCTGGTTATTCAGTGCAACAATGCCTGCTGAAATAAAAAGAGTAAGCCGAAAGTATATGAAGGATCCGATGGAAATTACGGTGGGTACCAAGAATACAGCCAACAAAAATATTGATCACCAGTTTTTTGTCACGAATGCGCATCATCGTTATGAAGCGCTAAAGCGTATGATTGATTTTAACCCTGGTATTTACGGAATCATTTTTACCCGCACTAAAGCTGATGCACAAAATATTTCTGAAAAACTAACGCGTGAAGGCTATGACATTGATGCATTGCATGGTGATCTGACCCAACAACAACGAGATAAAGTAATGGGAGAATTCAGGGAGAAATCATTGCAATTGCTCATTGCTACGGATGTAGCAGCCCGTGGAATTGATGTGCAGGGAATTACTCATGTTATTAATTATGAGTTACCGGATGATGTGGAAATATACACCCACAGAAGTGGAAGAACAGGAAGGGCCGGAAATACTGGAGTATGTTTGTCGATTATCCATTCAAGAGAAATCGGAAAACTTCGTCAGATAGAACGTATTGTACAAGTACCTTTTCATAAAGTTGAAGTACCAACCGGAAAAGATGTTTGTCGCAAACAGTTTTTTCATTTTATGGATAAATTACTGAATGCAGATATCAGTCACGGTGACTATGAATCATATGTTCCTATGATGGAAGAGAAATTTGCAGATGTGAGCAAGGAAGATGTTTTGAAAAGAGTAGCGGCTCAGGAATTTACAAGGTTTCTAAAATATTATGAAAACGCAGAAGACCTGAATGTACGTGTACAAAGAGAAAGGGAGGCGCCTTCACGCGGACCTAGAGAGCGTATACCCATTGGAGAAAGCAGATCACCGCGTCCATCCTTTTCCCCGGGAAACGGAGATTTCGTGAAATTATTTGTGAATCTTGGAACTAAAGATGGTTTCTATAAAGCCAGTTTTCTTCAATTTGTATTGGATATGAGCGACCTGAGAAAAGACGTGTTGGGGAAAATTGATATGAAAGAAATGAACAGTTGGATCGAGATTGACAGAAAATCTGCTCCCCAGATGATCAGAGCTATAGATGGGAAGAATTATAAGGGGAGAAGGATTCGCATGAATGATGCGAATACAAGATAGTGTCTCTTTTGCCACAATAAGAAAAGATATACAAACCAATACTCATGGTAGCAACAAAATCAATGAAAGAAATAACCCAGGCAGCGTGGACAAAACGTCCGCTGATTATTTCGGGTCCCTGCAGTGCAGAAACGGAAGTGCAGGTAATACAAACAGCTGTACAATTACAGGAAACAGGCAAAGTAGACATTATGCGCGCAGGCATATGGAAACCGAGAACCCGTCCTGGAAGTTTCGAAGGTATTGGAACCAAAGGGCTTGCCTGGCTTCAAAAAGCCCGGGACATCACGGGTATTCCTGTAGCTGTAGAAGTTGCTACTGCCAAACAAGTTGAAGACGCTTTGCATTTTGACGTGGATGTACTTTGGATTGGTGCCAGAACTACTGTAAATCCTTTCAGTGTACAGGATGTTGCTGATGCTCTGAGAGGAGTTGAAGTTCCGGTGCTTATCAAAAATCCAATCAATCCCGATATCGAACTTTGGATTGGAGCTGTTGAACGTGTTTCCAAAGCGGGTATAAAACAAATAGGTCTAATACACAGGGGTTTTAGCTCTTATGGAAACACAGAATACCGGAATGCGCCTATGTGGCATCTGGCTATCGAGATGAAAAGACGTCATCCTGGAATGTTATTCATTAATGACCCATCCCACATATGTGGGCGCCGGGATATTCTTCAGGAAGTTGCCCAAACAGCAATTGACCTGGATTTCGATGGACTGATAATTGAAAGTCACATCGATCCCGATAAAGCGTGGAGTGATGCCAAACAACAAATCACACCAGCCAAACTTGGCGAACTGATTGGCAACATTCGCTGGCGTAATGAGGATGTGGCTTCAGAAGAATATCATGCAGCTCTTGAAAAATTAAGACAGCAGATTAACCAGCTCGATGACGAACTTATGCAGATCATCAGTGAAAGAATGAAAATTTCTGAAAAAATCGGACAATATAAAAAGGATAATAATATTACGATCCTGCAAACAAACCGCTGGAACGCGATCCTGGAAAGGGCCTTTAGAAAAGGTGACAAACTGGGTCTAAGCCAGGAATTCATTACAAAATATTTTGACGCAGTTCACATGGAAAGTATTAATCACCAGAATAAAGTGATGAATTCTTAAGTAATAAATCATTGTATGCTGAAAAAGACTTTTTCATTTTCTGCTTCCAGAACCACCTGCTATTTTGATGTATCTTTTGCACAAATTGGTAATCTGGTAGAGAAAGAAAGGTCAATTTTTATAACAGACCAGCATATTTATGATCATCACAAGAAATATTTTAAAGGTTTAAAATTCATCCAGATTCCCGCAGGGGAATCATTTAAAGTTCAATACATAGTTGACCAGATTATTGACCAGCTCATAAGCTTTGGCGCAGACCGACAAACAACCATCATAGGGGTGGGAGGGGGTGTAGTAACCGATATTACGGGTTATGTCGCTTCCGTTTACATGCGTGGTGTTCCATTTGGATTTGTACCTACTTCCATTCTTGGAATGGTAGATGCATCCATTGGCGGTAAAAATGGAATAGATATTGGCAATTACAAAAATATGATCGGTGTGATCCGCCAGCCGGGATTCCTATTTTATGATACATCCCTTTTACATTCCCTCCCAGTGGAAGAATGGGTAAATGGATTTGCGGAAGTTATCAAACATGCTGCAATTAAAGATGCTTCATTATTTCAGGAACTCGAAAAAAATTCCATTCACAGTTACCGAAAGAATAAAAAAGCGCTCAGTGAACTTATTCGAAAAAACGTAATGATTAAGTCGGCTGTCGTAAAGAAAGATGAATTTGAAGGTAATGAACGCAGGCTTTTGAATTTTGGTCATACCCTCGGACATGCTGTTGAAAATGTTTATCATTTACCACATGGACATGCAATATCCATTGGAATTAAAGCTGCCTGCCTGATTTCTGAAGAAATGCTGAATTTTAAAGAAACAGCCCGGGTAACGGGACTGTTGCAACAATATGGGTTACCGATTGATATTCCGGTTGATTTCGGGAAAGTGATTGAGATTATGCGTATGGATAAAAAAAAGACAAGGGATGTTATGCATTATGTATTACTGGAAAAATTGGGTAAAGCAGTAATTAAACCGATTCCCATGTCTCACCTTGAAAAATTGCTCTATTCAATTGCCCGCGCCAGATAAAAGACGATGAACGTTACTATTATCCCATCTGAAATAAAAGGAAGCCTACAGGTACCTTCTTCCAAAAGTTCCATGCAAAGAGCTTGTGCTGCTGCGCTGATATCGCAAACAAAAGCTCGTATTTTCAACCCGGGTCATTCCAATGACGACCTGGCAGCACTCCGTGTCATTCGGGCATTGGGAGCTAATATCGAAAACCTTTCCGATGGTTCCCTGCTCATTGAAAGTAAGGGCATGAAACCTGTAAATGAATTTGTGAATTGTGGAGAAAGCGGACTTGGTATTCGGATGTTTGCACCACTGGTTGCAATGAGTCCTGAGAGGATAACTATTGAAGGAGAAGGAAGCCTTCTAAACAGACCAATGAATTTTTTTGATGAGGTCCTTCCGAAACTTGGTGTGGAAGTCCGGTCAAATATGGGTAAGCTGCCAATTCAAATCAAGGGTCCGCTGATCCCATCAAATATTCAAATTGACGGTTCCCTTAGCTCACAATTTCTGACAGGTCTGTTGATGGCCTATTCAGCTTCTGATGCAAAAAATATTAATATTGAAGTTCGCAATCTGAAAAGCCGTCCTTACATCGATCTAACGTTATCGGTTATGTGCGCTTTTGGATTAAAAGTTCCAGTTAATAAGAATTATAATACATTTTATTTTTCTTCCGAAACCTGGGTAAAGCCATCTGGCCCTATAGAATATAATGTAGAAGGTGACTGGAGTGGAGCAGCTTTTCTGTTAGTGGCAGCAGCCATTGCAGGAAAGGCTGAGTTTCGCGGTTTGGACCCTGGTTCAACTCAGGCTGATAAAGCGATATTAATGGCGTTACAGGATACAGGTATTTCCATGTCAATCAGAAACGATGAAATTCAAATAGGTGATGGCCATCAAAAAAAATTGATGCCATTCCATTTTGATGCTACTGACTGTCCCGACCTTTTTCCACCGTTAGTTGCCCTAGCTTCGGCATGTCATGGTTCCAGTTTTATTAAAGGCATTGGCAGGCTTGCACATAAGGAAAGCGACCGGGCTCTTACTCTTCAGGAGGAATTTGGTAAAATGGGAGTTGAAATCCTGATCAATGAAGATGTAATGGGGATCAGGGGAACTGAAGAATTAAAATCTGCCACGGTTCACTCGAGGCACGATCACCGAATAGCTATGGCAACAGCCGTTGCTGCTTTGAGAGCTGCTGGTCCGGTACAAATTGAAAAGGCTGATGCTATAAATAAATCCTACCCCGATTTTTTTAAAGATCTTAAAAGCCTTGGCGTTTCTGTTCATTTATTAGATAAGATATTTTAGTATGAATTCATTTGGACGATTATTCAGGATGACCATATTTGGTGAATCTCACGGGGTGGCAGTTGGTCTGGTGATTGATGGTTGCCCCGCCGGACTGACACTAACTCCGGAAGATTTTGTTACGGATATTGAGAGAAGAAAAGGTGGAATCCAAAAGGGCACGACACCAAGACAGGAGTCCGATCTGCCTATCTTCAAAACAGGAATTTTCAACAATATTACAACGGGTGCGCCCATCACTATCCTGTTTGAAAATAATAATACACGTTCTGGTGATTATGAAAAACTAAGAGCTATACCAAGGCCGGGTCATGCGGATTTTGTGGCACATGAAAAATTCGGAGGTTTTGAAGACTACCGTGGTGGCGGTCATTTCAGTGGCAGGCTAACGGTTGCTCTGGTAGCTGCCGGTGTGGTTGCTAAAAAATTATTACAAATTGTACAAACAGAAATCCGGGCAGAGATAAAAGAAATCGCAGGTATGGAAGATCTCGAAGCTGGACTTCAAAAAGCCATTGAGGCAAAAGATTCCGTGGGTGGAATCCTTGAATGCCGTGTTCAAAACCTGCCGCCTTCTCTGGGAGAGCCTTTTTTCGACAGTGTGGAATCACTGATTTCGCATGCTGTTTTTTCTATTCCGGCTATCCGTGCCATTGAGTTTGGAACCGGATTTGCGGCAGCAAGGATGTTTGGGTCACAACACAATGATGCAATCGCAGATAAAACCGGAAAAACAGTTACGAATCATGCTGGCGGTGTAGTTGGCGGAATTAGTAATGGGAATGAACTGGTATTCAGGATCGCAGTAAAGCCTACTTCATCCACACCAAAGGAACAGGAAACTTACAATCGTGAAACGGGAACCAGGGAATTATTTTCAGTAAAAGGCAGGCATGATCTGTGCATTGCGCTTCGCGTGCCTGTTGTTTTAGAAGCCGTAACAGCGTTGGTTTTAGCTGATCTGTTATTAATGGAACAAAAAATCCCCCGTGTATTGAAAGAACAATAATCATCTAGTTAATCTTAACTGAAATAAGATCCACATTTCGAAATAAGTTTATTATTCAAAATGTATTCAATTCATCGAAATCCAGATCAAGAACTTCAAAACCTATTTTGTCAGGCCAGCTGAAATGCCACCATTCTGTGGGCAACTGAATGAATCCATATTTTTCCATTACCCGTTTTAATAAATTACGATTTGCCGTAACATGAATATCAAGTTCTTTAAAATCCTGATGAGCCGAATCTGAAAAATTATCGAATCCGGTTGGCATGGGTAACAACTCATGCGTTCTTAAATCTGCCAGTGTCAGGTCTACAGCAATACCCCGGTTATGTCCGCTTCCTTTTGAAGGATTTGCAGCATACCTTTCATCTTTTATATTATCCCATAATTTTTCTGTTACTGAATAAGGCCGATAAGCATCATAAATGACCAAAACAAGTCCCTGTTTGGCCAGAAAACTGCTTACGCTATCAAGGGCATTGTAGGCCGGTTTTCTCAGAAAGGTAGTTTTTACATTCCCTTCATACAATTTCTTATGCATGAAATTATTATTCGATGCATAAACCAAATTCAAGATAATTCCGGAAATATTTAGCAGCGAAATCATCTGTTTCTCAGGATGATTTATCAGACTTTCCTTATATAAGGAAATACTATTAATATAGGGTAGTCCATATGAACTTAAAGGGAGGTTTTGAGCGTCAACCAGGGATATTGAAGCACAAAAAAAGCTGATAAACAGCATCCACTCAAAGCATCCTTTCATTATTTTGTTTTTCATCTAATTAGTTGTTTCTTTAAAGGCTTTCGGCCGCCAATGCCTGGTTTGTCCGTCAAACATATATAATTTTCGGAGCCAGGGCATGACCAAAAATTTTATACAAACCCGGTTCAATCAAATGAAACATTGTAGATCGTATTTTTTGATTTTACTGACTACTGGTTTTATATTCATTCAATGCAGGAATAACAGCGACCGGATACCTGAAAAACATATCGTGGTTAATCCTGTTAAATTGGTTGAAAGCACTGCTGAAGATATTCATCATACATTGGAATTCCTGAAAGCTCACCAAAGCAAACTTAATGATACGGTTGATATTAGCTTCACTAGCCTTATAGACAGTCTATATAGTGCAAATCAATACCTACCCATATGGCTCAGAGGAAACAGTACGATTCCGGAGGGTAATTCATTTATAAATCTTATTCAAAACAGCCGTTTATGGGGACTATTTCCCAATGATTATCACTATTATATGCTGGCATTTATTGACCGTGCGTTTACACTTGATACAAATGCTGCCAGAAATGCTGCTTTATGGGCCAGGAAGGATCTCCTGCTTACTGATGCTTTTTTTCTTATGGCAAAACACCTAAAACAGGGAAGAATCCCTTATGATAGTGTTACACTGCGTACAGATACTGTTTTGACGGATAGTTTTTATTCCGGTGTTTTAAATCAGGCTCTTCAGTCCGGAAATGTTTCACAGATACTTCACAACCTGGAGCCAAGGTGGAAAGGTTATGATTCACTCAAAGCTTATATTGGTGCTTTCCTTGACTCGGCTTCGTTTGCTCCATATACTTATCTGCCTTATCCATACACTGATTCAGTCAGTTTTTTTCATTTGCTTCAGAAGCGTCTGGTGGAAACGGGGAATCTTTCTGATACTGTTCCGCCCATGAGTTCAGGTAAATTCAGGTCCGCCATTATTAGATTTCAAAAGAAATATGAATATAAAGTCACCGGGTATACTTCCAATTCACTGGTTGACAGACTTAATAATACAGATCTTGAAAAATTTAAACGTATAGCAGTTACACTTGACCGGTATAAGCAATTGCCGGATTCCCTTCCATTAACTTATGTCTGGGTGAATCTGCCCGGATATAATCTGCGTGTCATCGATCATGATACAGTAGTTTTTGCTTCCAAAATAATTGTAGGAGGACCTTTAACGCGATCTCCGGTGTTAACCGGAGAAATATCGAATTTTATTACTATGCCCCAATGGACAGTCCCTTTCAGTATTATATTTAAAGAGATGTTACCCAATATAATCAAGGACTCTAATTTTCTTAAAAAAGAAAATCTGATGGTTGTTGATGATAATGATAGTGTTTTGGACCCGCATACCATCAATTGGAAAAGATTAAACAAAAAGAATTTTCCATATCAGATAAAACAACGTGAAGGGGATGATAATTCACTTGGTGTTATTAAATTTAATTTCAGGAATAAATATAGTGTTTACCTGCACGATACGAATGTGCGCTGGAGATTTGGTAATTCATACCGTGCCATCAGTCATGGCTGCGTACGCGTAAAAGAATGGGATAAACTCGCAAATTACCTGGTTCGGAATGATTCACTCCGGATTCCGCCGGATACCATTAAAGCTTATATTGCCAGGGGGGAAAAGCATATGTTTAGCGGATTCCATAAGCTTCCACTTTATATTCGATATTATACCTGTGAAGGGAAAAATGGTAAAATCGTCTTTTATGAAGATATTTATGATGAAGACAGGACTCTGATCCAAAAATATTTTGCAAATAAAAGCGTTTTTTAATCTTAGAACAGGATCTGGTGCGCACTGACTAACGTTTAAAGCGTCCAATGTGAAAAAATCGTTGTTCTTCTTGTTTTTTATAATATCAGTGTTTGGATTAAAAGCGCAGGATACTGAGGGGAATTCCTTATCTGTATCTAAATATCAGAAATCGAAAAAATCAAAAAGAGAAGTAAGTAAGCAAAAAATTCATTATGGAACGGCAAGTTATTATGCTAATAAATTTGAAGGCAGAAAAACTGCGAATGGAGAAGTATTCAGTCAGAAGAAATTTACAGGTGCGAGCAATATACTTCCACTAAATCAGTGGGTACGCGTAACAAATATGCGGAACCATCTTACAGTAGTTTTGCGTATTACTGACCGCATGCATAAAAATAATAGTAGGTTGATCGACCTGAGCAAATCAGCAGCAAAAAAATTAAAATACACAGGTTATGGCCTTGCTCACGTCAGGGTTGAAGTGCTAGGTAAAAAACTGCCGGAGGGAATTCAACGCGGATAATCTATGATCCATTGGGTTATTTGATTATGCCACTGCCTTATTAACAAGCGCTGCCGCCTCACTAAGTAAAATAGCGGATTGTACTTTCAGGCCGCTTTCTTCAATTAATTTTTTTGCTTCTTCTGCGTTGGTTCCCTGAAGACGTACAATGATAGGAACATGGATCGAACCTATAGAATGATATGCATCTATCACACCCTGAGCAACACGGTCGCAGCGTACAATTCCACCAAAAATATTGATAAGAATGGCTTTAACTTTAGGATCCTTTAAGATAATACGAAATCCTGCTTCCACTGTTTGGGCATTGGCGCTTCCTCCAACATCCAGAAAATTTGCGGGTTCACCACCACTTAGTTTGATCATGTCCATAGTAGCCATGGCAAGACCAGCCCCATTTACCATACATCCGACATTTCCGTCAAGTTTAACGAAATTGAGATTATACTTTCCTGCTTCTACTTCTGTTGGATCTTCTTCGCCGATATCACGCATCCCTTCAAGATCCGGGTGTCGCATTAGGGAATTATCGTCTAAGTTCATCTTACAATCGACTGCAATGATTTTCTCATCGCTTGTTTTAAAAAGTGGATTGATCTCAAGCATACTGCAATCGAGACCTACATAAGCGTTATAAAGATTTGTAACAAACCTTACGCAATTTTTGAAAGCTTCTCCGGAAAGTCCAAGGTTGAAAGCTATTTTCCTTGCCTGAAATGCCTGCAATGCTGAGCCAGGGAATACCCATTCCTTGAATATTTTATCTGGAGTTTTATGCGCAACTTCTTCGATATCCATACCTCCTTCCGTACTATACATAAATACATTTTGACCTTTCGCCCGATCCAACAATATTGACAGGTAAAATTCTTTTACCGGATTTGCACCCGGATAGTAAACATCCTGTGCAACCAGGATCTTGTGGACAACCCTGCCTGCTTCTCCTGTCTGAATAGTTACCAGCGTACCGCCCAGCATATTTGAAGCGAAATTGCGTACATCCTCGGCGTTTTTAGCCACAGCCACACCGCGTTGTTCAGTTCCCTTTATTTTCCCTTTCCCACGGCCCCCTGCATGAATCTGGGCCTTTACAACAGCAAATGAATTACCGGTATTCACTTTAATCTGTTTATAAGCCTCTTCTGCCGCATTTGCGGTATCTACCGGTATCCCTTCCTGAACGGGTACATTATATTTTTTTAAAAGTTCCTTCGCCTGGTATTCATGCAGATTCATAGAGGAAAAATTTAAGCGAATTTAAGCGATAAAAATCTAAGTTCTTTTCTTCCGAAAGCAAATATGGCTTTAAAGCGATATCAGAGCAGTCATATTATATTTACATTAATACAACCTTCGTATTTCGACTGTAATTTATCAGCTGTCAACCGAACGATATACGAAACGATATACGAACAAAGCAATAAGGAATGTGGTCAATTGCCAGATGGGACTGCTCTTTTAAGAAAGAAGAGTAAAATAAATTTCAATACCATGCCTTATTAGGATCGATTCTGGAATTCAGTCAATTAAAAAAAAATTCTCATCTTTTCTAATTTTTCTCTTCATGATCCATGTTTTCACGGTTACGGTCAGCTGAAAAAACCAGCTTATTATGGATTGGGGAGGTGTAATATCCAGTAACATATCTCTATTTTATTTTTAAAAACCAAAAATAGAGATATGTTAAAAGATAGAGCAAACCTCTTAGGTAACCACCCCCAAACTGGCGGTGAATTCAGGGATTTAGGCGGTAAATAAAATTTATTTTACATGTTTATTCAAAGCACCAGCCATTTCAAACATGGAAATCTGATCTTTTACAAAAATGGGTTTCAGTGCTGCATCGGCGTTGATCATGCGTTTGTTCGTTTTATCCTGAAGATCATTTTTCTTGATGTAAACCCAAATTTTCTTAATGATCTCGGTCCTGGGAAGTGATTTGCTTCCAACGACTTTGGATAGTGCATCACTTAGTGTCAGTGGCACCATAAATGCTGCATTTGGCTTGCGGGCTGATTTTTTCTTAGCAGCTTTTTTCTTAGCAGCTTTTTTAGGTGCTGCTTTTTTTGCTGTTGCTTTCTTTGCGGCTTTTTTAGGTGCTGCTTTTTTTGCGGCCTTTTTTGCAACTTTTTTGGGCGCTTTTTTTGCTGATTTTTTTGCTGATTTCTTAGCGGATTTTGCCATAAAAAATGATAATTAATAGGTTAATAAAGTGGTTAGCATATTCAAATGTAGGGATTTTGGAAAATCCTATACTTAATATTCATTTTTTTTTGTTTTCTCCTCGTTTTGCAATAGACCCGAAACCTAAGTAATGGAGGGGTTTAAAAGTGAATTCCTCCAAAAAAAATACCCCGCTGCCGGGGTATTTCAATTATCTGGAAATAATATTTATGGTTGTGAAGTTGTTTTCAATTTGTTTTTAAACACTTTTTCGAATTTTTCCACTTTGGGTCGGATAACAAATGTGCAATAGGGTTGTGATCCATGCAGGCGGTAATAGTCCTGATGATAGTCCTCTGCTGCATAAAAGTGACTAAATCCTGTGATCTCGGTCACAATGGGATTATTATACGCTCCACTCTTATCGAGTTTGATCTTATATTCTTCTGCTTTTTTCTTTTGTTCCTCGTCATGATAAAATATCACACTACGGTACTGCGTTCCCACATCATTTCCCTGGCGGTTGAGTGTGGTAGGATCATGCGATTCCCAGAATACTTCCAGTAATTCGTCAAAACTGATCACTTTGGGATCATAAATTATCTGGAGGCATTCAGCGTGGCCTGTGGTTCCGGTACAAACGTCCTCGTAGGAGGGGTTTTTTACAGTTCCACCGGAATAACCCGAAGTTACTTTATAAACGCCTTTTAATTCCTGGAAGACGGCTTCGGTACACCAAAAACATCCGGTTCCAAATGTGGCTGTATCAGTCTTAATTCCTGCAGGAATGATTACTTCCCTCATGGCTATATTTTGAGTAGATGATGAATTGCAGGAAACCAGCGAAATTGCGCTAAATAAAATGGATGCTAACATAATGAATTTCATTCTTATTTATTGATCAATATACGGCAGAGCAGATTAGCCGGATTGCAAGATATAAGACAATTGAAGGCTTTTAAATGTTCGTTAACTTAACTTTGCTTTGAATGATACGATATTTCCCGGAATCCGCCCTGGGACAGCTTGAATTCGATAAAATCAGGGACCTACTTGCTGAAAAATGCAAATCTGCTTATGCCAAAGATAAAGCGGTCTCCCTGCGGATCCATACACGCCTTGAATTCATAGAGATTGAACTGAAAAGAACCGGTGAATTTAAGGATTTGCTGGACCAGGGCCTGCATTTTCCCAATGAGGAAAACCTTAATCTCACGAAGGAAATTAAATTACTGGGGCTTCCTGGTGCCATTCTGAGTGGTGATCAGTTTCTGCGGGTTCGCAAGATGGCCGAAACATTACGACTGATCTTTCATTGGTTCGACCGGGAAAGAAGATTGGCTTATCCAGCCCTTACTACGGTTGTTAAAGACAGTTATTACGAAAAGGCAATCATCCAGTCTATAGATGAAGTTCTTGAGGAAAACGGCCAGGTAAAAGATATGGCATCATCCGAACTGGCAAGGATCAGGTTATCATTATTCAGAAAACGAAATGAACTTCGAAGACTATTTGACCGGATCGTTGCCAGACTGAACAAAGCCGGTTATGTTGCTGAAACAGAAGAAGCCTTCCTTAATGGACGCCGCGTGGTGGCAATTTTTGCCGAGCATAAAAGGCAGGTAAAAGGCATCCTTCATGGAGAAAGTGATAGCCGGAAAACCACGTTTATTGAGCCCGAGGAAACCATTGGGCACAACAATGAAATCTTTTCTCTTGAACATGAAGAAAGCCGTGAAGTAAACCGAATTCTTAAAGAACTTACCAGCATTCTTTCCATTTATGCACCATTATTAAAAACCTATTATGAAATCATTGGTGAATATGATTTTATTTCTGGTAAAGCTAAATTAGCCATTGACATGAATGGAATTCATCCAAATCTGAAGGATGGATCTCATATTCACCTGATTCAGGCTTTTCATCCTCTTTTATTCCTCTATCATAAAAAATCTCATAAGACAACGGTCCCGGTAAATATTAAATTGGATGATAATAGCCGGATACTTGTTATTTCTGGTCCCAATGCGGGAGGTAAGACTGTTACAATGAAAACCGTAGGTTTACTGCAACTTATGGTGCAGGCTGGCTTGTTGATTCCGGTAAATCCAAATTCAACTCTTGGCATCTTTAAGCAGATTATGATCCATATAGGGGATACTCAAAGTCTTGAATTTGAACTGAGCACCTATAGTTCACATCTGATTAATATGAAATATTTTATGGAGCAGTCCAATGGACGCACTTTATTTTTTATTGATGAACTGGGGAGTGGCAGCGATCCAAATCTCGGGGGGGCTTTTGCAGAAGTTATTTTACTGGAATTATTGAAAAAACACGCATTCGGAATTGTAACGACTCATTATCTGAATCTGAAGGTGATGGCCAATAAAACGCCAGGAATTATTAATGGAGCCATGGCCTTTGATGAACAAAGCCTTCAGCCATTATACCAGTTGATTTCAGGGAAACCCGGCAGTTCATATACATTTTCCATTGCTGAACGGATTGGCCTTCATCCTGACCTCATCAACCATGCACGAAAACTTGTAGATGAAGAACATTTTAAGCTGGACAAATTACTTAATCGAACGGAACAGGATCTGAGAAACATTGAAAAAAAGGATAAGGAATTACAACAGATGCTCAAAGAAAATGTCAAGTTGAAATTGGAACTTCAAAAAACCCTTGAAAAGGAAAAACATCAACAGCAATTGCAAATCCTGCAGGAACAAAATAAAATCTCTGCCGATCGCTATGGTTATTTAAAGGAAATGGAAAGAAAATTGAAACAAATCATATTCGACTGGCGCAAAGCGGAGAATAAGGAAGAAGTAATCAAACAAATGCAGGTTCTTTTGTTTAATCAAAAGGATAAACCAGTAGCTGAAAAAGTGAAAAAGAAATTTGACGCTAAATATATTGAAGTAGAAGGAAATATTCAGCCTGGTTCTCAGGTAAAAATGAAAAATAGTCACCAGACAGGAACTATAATAGAGATACGTGGCAGGAAAGCTATTGTAAAAATGGGACTGATTCCCATCACCATTAATATTTCCGATCTCGTACTAATTCAGGAAAAAACTACATCTGAATCACCAAAAATTGCTTATGAATCCAAAACAACTGGCAGCTGAAAAAGCTGTTTCATTCCTGGAAAACGGTATGACGATTGGACTGGGTACTGGTTCGACCGCTTATTGGGCAATTGAAAAAATAGGCGAAAAAGTAAAAAAGGAAAATTGGAAAATCAGGGCAATTGCAACTTCCATACGTTCTGAGGAACATGCTAAAAGTCTGGGCATACCTATCTTCGATTTTTCAACAATCAGTTCCATCGATGTAACCATTGATGGAGCAGATGAAGTAGATGCGCAATTACAATTAATTAAAGGAGGAGGGGGCGCCCTTCTGAGAGAAAAAATAGTGGCTTCCAATAGTAAGCAGATGATCGTAGTGGCTGATGAATCTAAATGGGTTAAAACTTTGGGGAGGTTTCCATTACCTGTAGAAGTAGTTCATTTCGGATGGCAACGAACTTTTGAGAAATTGGAAAGGCTGGGGTGTGAAACAAAAAGAAGAATGGTGGGAAACGAACCTTATATAACTGATAATGGAAACTATATTGCCGATTGCTCTTTCAATGAAATTGAAGATCCTCCTGACCTGCACGAAGCAGTGAACGCCATTACCGGCGTTGTGGATAATGGTTTATTTATTCGAATTGCCAGCAAACTTGTCCTCGGATTTAATAACGGCAAAACCCGGATCATTGGCAGATAATGTAATAATCTGAGGTATAAAATCTTCGATCTGATTCAAAAAATCCTCATTATTGCCTTATATTATTGTAAGGATTTAAATTCTGTGAATTAAAAAAACTGGTATGGTTCTTACTGTAATAAACTATATCGGAAGAAAACTCGAAACGGTTGAGACCCGGTCAGGTAATTTATATGCAAATTATATTTAGCCTGAATTGAAGTAGTTTGGAATCTGTTTCCTGATCCGCCTGAGCGGATATCTGGAATTAAGACTTCGTAAACAAACGAAGTCTTAATTTTTTACTACATGCTTGCATGCAGGTAATCTTTTAATTGTGAAATAGTTTCCTGTTGGTGCTGGATTGTTTCGCGGATCAGATCGTGAATAGATACTACTCCGTAAATTTTATCCTGCTCGAAAACCGGGAGATATCGTATATTTTTATCTGCCATCAATTGCATACAGTGTTCAATACTATCGTGGAGATTTACAGCTGGCAAGTCGTTCGACATAATTTCCGACACAGGAGTATCAGTCGATGATTTTCCTTTCAAAATTACTTTTCTCGAATAATCCCTTTCAGTCATGATTCCCAGATAATCCTGATTCTCCACAACCATTACTGAACCTATATTCTGGATAGACATAATTCTAAGTGCTTCCAAAACTGAAGTTGAAGGGGGGACAGCGGTTATTTTCCTTTCTTTATGAAGAAAAATATCTGATACTTTTTTCATTCCGGCCATTTTAATGTGAGCAATCGTTTCAGGTAAATTACAAATAATTATCTGATAATCAGTCTTTGAAATAGGAACTTGCTTTAGCTAAGGGTATTTCATTAGAGTTAGCAAGTGCAATTACGGTTTCAATGATGTGAGAATCAATGATTATGGTGTTTTTCTGCAGCCCAATTTGAGGTGTGAGTAATGAAACAGTCTTGAAGATCAAAACTATGGCTCGAATTTCCAAATGAACGAATTCGGGATTGATGGATTTGCGCGAGTGATGATTAAGGAGTACTTTTATCGATTAAAACCGGATTAAAATGACAAATCACTTGTTTTTATTATCAATGCCCGGGGGCAGCGAATGGATTCTGATCGTTATCGCAGTGCTTGTTTTATTTGGTGGTAAAAAAATCCCTGAATTCATGAAAGGACTCGGAAAAGGAATGCGTGAATTCAATGATGCAAAGAATAATGTAAAACAAGAATTTGAAAATGGCCTAAATGAACCTCAAAAACCTGTTTCGGCACCAGAACCTAAAAATTAAAACAAAGTTAGGTTTTAAATAAAGTTACGCTTACGCGATGGTCCCTGGTGAATAAATCATTTACCGGGGATTATTCTTTTTAGACAAAACTACCGTTCGCTACTAACCGAAGGGAGATCACGTTTAAGCATATCATCACGATTAGCCATTTCCCATGCAGTATAAAAAACCAGTTTAGCTCTTTTTGTCATTAGATCATAATTAATTTTATCTGGGGTATCAGAAGGTTTATGATAATCTGGATGAATACCATCAAAATAGAATATGATCGGTACCCCTTTACGTGCAAAATTGTAATGGTCACTCCTGTAATAAATTCTCTCCGGATCTTTCGGGTTATTAAATTTATAATCAAGCTCGAGCCCGGTATATTTTTTATTCATATCGACACTGATCTTGTGCAGGTCAGTACTGAGTTTATCATCGCCTACGATAAAAACATAATTATTCGAATCACCTTGCTTTTTCCCCGGATCTTTCCTTCCAATCATATCAATGTTGAGATCCGCGGTGGTTTTATCCAGCGGATAAACGGGATTGTCGGTATAATATTCAGATCCCCATAATCCTTTTTCTTCCCCTGAGTTTGCAAGGAATAGTATACTCCTTCGTGGTCCCTTGCCGGAAGCCTTTGCTTTAGAAAAAGCCGCTGCCAGTTCAAGCAGACTAACTGTGCCGGAACCGTCATCGTCCGCTCCAAAATAAATAACGGAATCTTTTTTACCAAGATGATCGTAATGCGCAGATATTACGAGCAGCTGTTCTTTAAGGTCAGTTCCTTCCAGGTACCCCAATACATCAGTGCTTTGCAGCATTTTCGTTTCTTTCAGGATCGATACCCAAATATTTGCAGAATAAGTTTTGTGTCCCAGTGAGCCGGCTTTTGCCAAATCATAATCCTGACCCATAATACTTCTCGCCATCCCAACGGAAATATAGAAACTATTGGGACGTACCTTCGAACGGTAATAATTCCGATACATCATTCCTTTATCCGGAACACCCTGATGCGGAAAATCTTCTTGAATAATGAAAACAGCTACTGCGCCATGAGCCTGGGCTGCATCCTGTTTCGCGTATGGATTAAAAGTCCTTCTATTTGTCTGAGCCTGTATAAAGCCGGGAGGATAAGAATTTAAAACCAGTACTATTTTACCAGCGACCTGTAAATCTTTATAATCATCGCGAAGAGAATCGGATATTCCAAATCCTGCAAAAACAATTTCTGATGTTCCAAATGAAGTTGAATATGCGCTGGAAATTCGTGTATCAAAATTCTTATTTATTGAGTAGGATATTCCGTTTATAACAATTCCCGAAGACAAGAGACTGTCCTGGTACACCGGGTAGGCCAGCTGAAAACTGTCTTTGTTGCCTGGTTTCAGCCCCAGACTTCTAAAATAATTTTCAATGTATGCGGCTGCTTTGCGTTGACCTGCAGTGGCTGTTTCCCTTCCTTCGTATGCAGGTCCAGCAATCTCATATAAATGCTTTTGAAGATTTTCTGCTTTAATACTATTTCCAAAAACCAACGGATCAGTATTTTTTTGTCCGAAACAAAAAAATACTGATCCGGTTAAAAACAGACCTAAAATTATTTTCATGGGATCAAATATATTGGGTCCCACGGAATAAATCAATTATACCTGCTTTACAAATTGGACATTTGCATGCATTTTAACTTCGTCTCCTAATACAAATCCGCCGGTTTCGGTAGGAGAATTCCATTCAAGACCGAATTCCTTACGGTTGATCTTTCCTTCAATTGTAAAACCGGATCTTGTCTTACCCCAGGGATCAGTGATAACACCTCCGTGTTCAACATTCAATTTTACAGGTTTTGTCACACCGTGCATTGTCAGGTTGCCAAAAAGGGTATATTCCTCATTTGAAATCTTTTCCAGTTTTGTGCTGACAAATGTCACGGTAGGGTTTTTTGTTATATCAAAAAAATCTGCACTTTTCAAATGACCATCACGTTGTTCGTTATTTGTGGAAATAGAATCAACATCTGCTGTAAAACTGATTTTGGAAGAAGAAAAATCCTTATCTCCTCCTTCGATTTCGGCATTGAACTTTCCAAAAGAACCGGTTACATTGGTAATCATTAGGTGACGTATCTTAAACTGAATTTCTGAATGCGAAGGATCGATAATCCACTTCGGAGTTGCCATGATTATTTATTTAATGTTCAAACATCAAAGCTACACAATTTTAATGATAATTCACATAATTCTTCATTTCCTTAACAAGGCCATAAAGTGGTTATTATAGTAGTCAATTGGTTTGTGAAAGGTTAACTTTGCAGCCGTTTTATGAAATCAGGATTTGTCAATTTGTTTGGAAAGCCCAATGCGGGAAAGAGTACATTGTTAAATACCCTCATGGGTGAAAAACTGGCTATTGTCTCATATAAGGTTCAAACAACACGTCACCGTATCAAGGGCATTCTGACGGCTCCTGGATACCAGATGATTCTCTCAGATACACCCGGTATTATAGATCCCAGATATAAGCTTCATGAAAAAATGATGGATTCGGTGAAGCAGGCTGTTCTTGATACAGACCTGGCCTTGTTGCTCCTGGATGGTAAGGACAACCTGGAAGAGAATGACATGATTTTTTCCGGTTTAAACCTGAAAGTACCAGCGTTGGTTCTGATAAATAAATCAGAGCGTATGGCTGAGCAGGAAATCGCCTCAGCAACTGAATTTTTTAAAAATAAAAAATATACTAACGGCGTATTGGCGATATCCGCACTTAAAAGAATCAACACAGATCTTTTATTGGAACGCGTCATACAATTTCTTCCGGAAGGTGAGCCTTTTTTTGATGGTGATGAATTGACAGATCGTCCGGTAAAGTTTTTTGTTGGGGAAATGATCAGGGAGAGAATCTTCAGTATGTATAGTGATGAAATTCCATATCATACAGCAGTTATAGTTCAGGAATTCAAGGAAAAAGATACGCTCACCAAGATACAGGCAGATATCATTGTACAGCGCGAAACGCAAAAAGGCATTTTACTGGGTGAAGGAGGGAAGATGATACGGCAGTTAGGAACGGATGCGCGTAAAGAGATTGAAGCATTTATCGGTAGAAAAGTTTTTCTGGAGCTTTTTGTGAAAGTCAGGCCTAAATGGCGCGACAATGAATGGCAGCTGCGAGAATATGGCTATTAATTTTTGCATTTTAATATTTTAAATACATGTCCGGATTTACGGTAGCAATAACAGGGAGACCCAATGTTGGTAAGAGCACACTTTTTAATCGTTTACTTGAACAGCGCAAAGCCATTGTGGATGACCAGAGTGGTGTAACAAGGGACAGACAATATGGAGTGGCCGACTGGAACGGTAAAAATTTTAATATCATTGATACAGGTGGGTTTGTTCCGGAAAGTGACGACGTATTCGAACAGGAAATAAAAAAGCAGGTTTTGATCGCGGTGGAAGAAGCCAATGCTGTCATTTTCATGACCGACACAGTTACCGGGATCACAACTCTCGATGAGTCCATGGCCGATCTGCTGCGCCGTTCTGTAAAACCCGTATTCCTCGTTGTGAATAAAGTTGATAATAGTGACCGACTACTTGAAGCCGCCGAATTTTATAGCCTGGGATTTGACAATATTTATTTTATCTCTGCAATGAGCGGAAGTGGCACCGGCGAATTGCTGGATGCAATTGCAGCACTCATTCCCAAAACCGAAGATGAAGAAGATTCAGGAACGGCCCTTCCAAAATTTGCGATTATAGGTCAGCCGAATGTGGGAAAATCTTCCCTTCTTAATGCTCTTGTAGGAAGTGAAAGAACTATTGTAAGTGAAATCGCCGGTACAACCCGTGATAGTATTCATACCCATTATAATCTTTTTCATAAAGAATTTGTATTGATAGATACTGCCGGAATTAGAAGGAAGACAAAAGTGCATGAGGATCTTGAGTTTTATTCTGTAATCCGTGCTATTAAAGCAATGGATGAAGCCGATGTGTGCCTGTTACTTCTGGATGCAGAAAAAGGTCTGACCGCTCAGGACCTTAATATCTTCAGTTTGGCTGTAAAAAAAGGGAAGGGGGTTGTTATTGTGGTAAATAAATGGGACCTCGTCGATAAAGAGACCAATACTTCCAGGGATTATGAGGCCAAGCTCAAGGAACGATTTGCTCCATTTACTGACCTCCCGATTATTTTTATTTCTGCCAAAGAGAAGACCCGAATTTTCAAAGTTATTGAAACGGCTTTGGAAGTATTTGAAAACCGGAGCAGGAAAATACCGACTTCTAAACTCAATGATGTGATGCTTAAAGCAGTCGAAAGTTATCATGCCCCCGTAGTTCGCGGTAATGCAATAAAAATAAAATATGTTTCCCAGTTACCGACACCGGTACCATCATTTGCTTTTTTCAGTAATTACCCCGAAGATATCAAACAGCCTTACCGAAATTATCTCGAGAACCAAATGCGTAAAAGCTTTCCTTTAGAGGGGGTTCCAATACGAATTTACTTTCGAAAAAAATAAAAGACTGGCATTTAAAATGCTGAATGCTTTGGAATATTAGCGGAAAATAGTACCTTTGCCGCCAATAAAAATAACCTCAATGAAAAAATTACTTTCCGTTCTTATTATCGCTGCGTCAATGACATCCTGCAGTGGAAGCGGTGATGCCGCTGCTAAAACTGATTCTGCAGTAACAACTACGGTTGACACTACAAAAAAAGTGGTTGATTCAGCTGCAGTAAAAGTTGATTCAACAATAAAAGCTGTTGCAGATACTGCAAAAGCGAAAATTGGCGCAGTAGCTGATAGTGCAAAAAAAGCAGTGAAGAAATAATGAATTTATCTGAACTTAGTCCCTCCTGGTAAATTGGGAGGGACATTTTTTTTGTACCCCTACCTCAAAGTAGTATTGACTTCCATGGTCGTCCTCCTTATTTTGCATGATGCGTTCAACGAACCATCCAAATAAAGGAATAATCATCTGTTCAATAATTCTAATAATATTTTTTCCGGCTTTTCTTAAAGCTGAAGTCAAGATCTGGTCGGGTCTTGGCGGGGATTCGAATTGGTCAAATCCATTGAACTGGACAGATAGGAGTTTACCTCTTTCTACCGATGATGTATTACTGGATAACAGAAATGTGCCACTATCATTCACAATATTGCTTCCAGATGTTGTGGTCATTGTAAAAACTCTTATTATAAATCCTTCGCCTGGTCGAAATATTGAGGTTATTTTACCTTCTTCGAATATTAATGCCAATGCATTTACAGTTACTGGTCCCGGTTATGGCATTGAATTACATGACGGCGCCATTTTTCGAAATATATCAGGGATTTCTTCTGGTGAGTCTCTCCAGATAGCAGATTCAATTATCATTTACGATGGAGGCCGGTATATTCACCAGACCCGCGGATCACATGCAAACAATATCTTAAGATTTTTATCCACAGCTTCCGGAACAGAACAGGGAATTTTTGATTTTGATGTGCCCAGAGCATCTTATACTATTTCAGTCAGTAACAGGATCTATGGTTGTCTCGAATTGCATTCTACGGCTTTTGGTAATTCGGTAAATTATACTTGTACTGGGGCAAATCCCCTTTTGGTCCGCGGAAATCTGCGCATAGGAGCAAACGTTAGTATGAGCATGGACTTGAGTGGAATAAATGGTAATATTCAGGTAGAGGGAGATTTTATTCAGGAAGGAGGTCGCCTGAACCTGGCATCCGGAAACGGTGATAATTCTGTTCTTCGCATACAAGGAGATTTGTACCAGTCGCCTTCTGCAATCATCACAGAAACTTCTAATGGGAATCCCTGGCTGGAATTGAATGGAGTCCGAATGCAGGAAATAGACATGTCGGGACTCATTCTTAACCAGGTTGGATTCCGCATTAATAATTCAGCCGGATCTGAACTTCGTCAACCACTTACACTTCCCTGGAAACTAGAATTAAACAGGGGAGAGATTATAAGTACGATAGATGCTATGCTAACACTGGATACCGTATGCAGTATTATTATCGATAGTTCCCGTCTTACCGAATCATATATTGCAGGGCCTCTCCGAAAGCTGGGTTTGAATCAACTGGATCATTTTTTGTTTCCAGTAGGAAAGGATAAAAACCTTCGCTGGCTGGAATTAAAGAATCCGAGTGGAAATTACACTGTTGAATATTTTCATCAGGACCCTGCTTCAATTGGAACTGTATTAGAAAACGGGCTGGATCATATTTCAAAACTTGAATATTGGAAGGTAATTGCAGACGGGGAATTAAACGATAAAGCAAAAATTGAATTATCCTTTTCCTCAGTGCAAAGCGGAGGTGTCACAGACCCCGAACATTTAAACGTGGCAAAATTCCAATCCGGGAAATGGGAGGATGCCGGGCATGAAACAAGTACCGGAAATTTTATTCAGGGTTCTGTTATTAGCGGAGATATTGATTTTGCAGCTATTGATTATACTTTGGCCAGCACCCTGAACATGGAAAACCCGTTGCCAATGACAATGATTAAAATGGATGTGAAAGAAATATCGGAAAAGCCGGTATTTAACTGGACAATAGAAAGCCCGGTAACACCTGACCATTTTGATTTATATGAAGAAACCAGCGGTCATCCTATTCTTATCGCAAATATCATGGCGATAAATCAGCAAAAGAACTATAGCTGGACTTATAACAATCCCCTGGCCATCGGAGATCATTATTTTAGAATCAGAATGGTGGATATACACAGAAATGAATACGAAGGAAACATCGTTTTTTTTAAAATGGATGGCAGGAATATCCTGTTTAATTGGCTCGGAATGAATAATTCTTCGGGTTCCAGCCAGCTACTAATTCAATCTGACCAGCGGGATGAATTGAAATATGAGATCAGCTCAGTTCAGGGTAAGATCGTTAAAAGAGGGGCCATGAAACTTGCTGAAGGCAGGAATTATCTACCATTGGGTGAAGAAATAATATCAAGAGGTGTATATATTTTTTACGCAATAAATATAACAGGAAATCATTATTCATTATTGTTCCGAAAATAATGACAGGTCAGTTAAGTTTCCATTTTTCAATAAGGTTTAGTATCGTCGACTGATATTCTCTAAAAGCCATATCCTGATTTTTAATAAAGGTGTTTTCGTCAAGTTTTCCGATTACCTGGTCCATTTCAGCCTGGTTTTCATAGACCATTCTACGGAATGGATTCAGATAGTCTTTTTCTCTTGAACTGTAAATACCTTTGGTAATCCATTCGGCAGTCTGCATGGTTTGATACAGAAGTTCTTTGAATTCTATCGGTTTAATATTTTTAATGGATATGCCATTTACCTTCCATAGAATATCAAGTGCGTGATGCAATTTATCGGTTTTATAATTTTTACCTTCATTTAAATAAAACTGATGAATACCTTTCCAGCCATCAATCTGGTTCTGGCGAATATCGACAAGAATTTTATCCAGTGCTGTTTTTTTAATGAGCTGTCCGCCAACGTTTATCCAGGTCACAGGAATTTTATTTTCTGGAAGTGATTCCTGCAAATCAGCCAGATTTTTAAATTCCCCGCTTTTTATATCATCGAGTATTTGTTCAAGCGCATAATGAATAATTAATTCCTTGTAAATCGAATATCCCTTTACGAGCTTAAGTATGCGCACCTTACGAAAACTATTTTCAAATCCTTCAGCTAAGAATGTTACAGAGTTTAGTGATGCGTCTTTGTTTTCTAATAATTGTTTACCATGCATTTTTAATGCTGCATCGTCTGAAAATAGATTCAAAGAGTCATTTTCCTCTCCTTCTTTATCTGAAACCTGATTTTTATGTCTCAACCAGGACCTGGCTACGATCAGTTGAAGTTTTTCTATAGCTGTGGCAAGTTCCTGTAAACTATCGGGCGCCAGATAGTCATATTCAAGCAACTGAATTTTTTCCAGTCTTTTATCGCGGTCAGCATATTTCCAGGCATTTCTGGCAAGAGCATACATATTATGCAGGAACCAGTAAGCTGGCATTACCAATAATTCATCTTTTGAATTATCATTACTTACTAAGGAAAAAGGTAGTGGAATATCCAATTCTGCAGGATAGTCTCCTTTGGCCATGATTATAAATGAAGCAAAACGCGAATTATGTTTTACACTGACACAGAGTCCTGGCCAGAATCCGCGCCCTGCGATCAGTTCTCCGTCGGCACCTCTTGAATTATGATTGGATCCAATAGTTGCGCCTGCGGCCATATTAGTTTGACCCCTCAAAAGGGAAGCGCATAAAAATGAATTATTGTGGTGTTGTTCATGTGCCGGAAAAATAAGGGAATTCAATACTTCACAGCAGGAAATAGTGGAATTATTTCCGAGATAAGAATTAATGAGCCGGGCTCCATATTTCAACTGGGAATTGGAAGCCAGTATAAATCGAACTGCTTTCACTCCATAAAAAATCCTGCAGCCATGACCTATGATTCCGTTTACAAGTTCACAGCCTTCTCCAATTTGTGTTTTAGATTCAGCCGAAGAATTAATAGTAAGGTTTTTCAGCTTGTTTGCACCTTTCAGATAGGCATCGGTTCCTATCCTGACGTCTTTAACTATTTTGCAATTTTTTATAACTGTACGATCACCGATTGTACCATAAAATCCCCGTCGGCTGTCAAATTGTTTATTACTGAAGTAGCGAAGCTTTTCCTGTAGAATCCGGTCGTCGCGATATCTGCTGAATAACCAGGCATCTCCCGGTAGCATTCCGTCGAAAGGAATAATACTGCGGCCGCCATTTTCATTACATACTTCCAATTCTATACGGATTGATTCAGGCTCTCCATCTTTCAAAATTCCATTTCCGAATTTGGCGTGGTCAGTCGTTTCTATTTCATTTACATTGATCAGAATTACATCGTTGCCAATAATATAGTGAGATAAATAGCTCACGTTATCAATTACCACATTATTTCCAATATCGCAACTAATTATTGTGCTGTTATAAAATCCGACAGGTCTGCGGAGATTATGGAATTCGAGGTAATAGGGTTCAAGGATACCGATTCGGACCAAGCCATAGAAATTACAATTATGAATAAGTTCCGGAAGAAAATTACCAGAAACCATAACAAGACTCCAGTCGTCGGAATTGTTTCCGTTTTTCTTTAATTCCTCCACTTCATCCAGCTTAAGATGTCTGTATAATGGAGAAGGTTTATTTTGTTCGTTCCGCAAATAGTATTCATCCTTTCCTTCGGGAAGATATTCGGCAGGAATAAAATCATACCCTAGATTGCGAAGCGGCGTTTTTGTAATCTGATTCATGAAATTTATTCTACGGTTACGCTTTTAGCAAGGTTACGAGGTTTATCAACATCATATCCTTTTGCCATTCCAAGGTAGCATGCAAACAGTTGCAAAGGAATCACTGAAAGAAGTGGAGAAATCAACTCATCGGCTAAGGGTACAGTCATTATATCATCAGCCATTTTCTCAATCACTTCATCCCCTTCGCTAATGACTGCAAGGACCTTTCCTTTCCTGGCTTTAATTTCCTGGATATTACTGACGAGTTTTTCATGATAGAAGCTCTTCGGTGCTGCAAAAATCACAGGCAAATTCTCATCTACAAGCGCGATCGGTCCATGTTTCATTTCAGCAGCTGGATAACCTTCGGCATGGATATATGAAATCTCTTTTAATTTGAGGGCTCCTTCCAGTGCAACCGGGAAATTATTACCACGGCCAAGGTATAATGCATCTTTTACATTTTTATATTTCAACGCCAGATTACGGATATGTTCGGATGTTCTTAATAATTCTTTTACTTTCTCAGGAATGGAGTGTAATTCAGCAAGAAGTTGAATATATCTGTCTTCTGTTATGGTTTGTTTTTCATGAGCTATTTTCAATGCAATCATAATCAGGACCACCATCTGCGCTGTAAATGCTTTTGTACTGGCAACTCCAATTTCGGGCCCTGCATGAGTATAAGCGCCTGCATGTGAAATGCGGGCAATAGAAGAGCCGACTACATTTACAACACCAAAAATAAAAGCACCCTGTTCTTTAGCCTTCTCAATGGCCACAATGGTATCTGCAGTTTCACCACTTTGTGAGATTGCAAAAATTACATCACCCTGATTGATCACGGGATTACGATACCTGAATTCCGAAGCATATTCCACTTCTACCGGTATTCTGCAAATTTCCTCTATAACATATTCAGCTATTAGACCTGCATGCCAACTGGTACCGCATGCTACCATTATAATTCTTCTTGCGTTAGTCAGTTTCTCAATATTATTTTGAACACCAGCCATTGTGATGGTTCCTTTTGTTACATCCAACCTTCCCCGCAGGCAATCGAAAATTGTTTCGGGTTGTTCAAATATTTCTTTAAGCATGAAATATTCATAGCCACCTTTTTCAATGGCTGTCAGTTCGAGATCGAGTTTCTGTACAAAAGGCGTGATCTTTTCATTACCCAGATTTTTTAATATCAGTTCATCACATTTTATTATTGCAAGTTCATAGTCATTAACGTAAACCACTTCTTTAGTGTATTCGATAATTGGAGATGCATCGGAGGCTAAAAAATGTTCTCCTTTGCCGATACCAATTACCAGTGGGCTGCCCTTCCTAGCTGCGATTATTGTGTCCGGATGATCCCGGTCCAAGAGAACGATTACATATGCGCCGGTCACCCTCTTAAGTGCAATGCGTAAAGATTCCTCAAGACTACAGCTATTATTTTCCTGGATGTCTTCAATAAAATTAAGTAGTACTTCTGTATCAGTATCGCTTTTAAAACTATATCCCTTTTTTGTGAGTTCTGTTTTCAGCTGGTTATAATTTTCAATAATACCGTTGTGAATCATTGCCAGTCTACCGCTTGCTGAAAGATGGGGATGGGCATTTCGATCGCTGGGTTCGCCATGAGTGGCCCAACGCGTATGTCCGATGCCTGCATGTGCATGTAAGTCTTTACCGATGATACTATCTTCCAATGCGGCTACCCGTCCCTGTTTTTTATACACCCTCAGATCTTTATCCAGCAGTGCAACACCGGCACTGTCATAACCCCGGTATTCAAGTCTTTTCAGGCCCTTCATGATAACAGGGTACGCCTCTCTTGGACCGATATAAGCTACAATTCCACACATAATGAACTTTTATAGTTATTTTATAAAATCGCCCTTATCGGTTGCTGGTTTATAGTAAAATATTCATCATAAATATTGAAGCCACAGTAAAATATATTATGAGACCTGTAACGTCCACCAATGTTGCCACAAAGGGGGCCGATGAAGAGGCGGGATCGGCGCCTAGTTTTTTTAATATGATGGGTAACATACTTCCGGCAAGTGTACCCCAAAGGACTACGCCGACCAGTGAAAAGCTAACGGAGAGACCGATTGCATCCCAGTGAAATCCGTATATATCTTTAAAAACGCCACGGACCATTAGTAAATGCCATACAAAAATCCTTATAAATCCTATAAGACCAAGTATTGCACCCAGCATAAAACCTGAAAGAATTTCCCTTCGCATAACCCGCCACCAGTCTTTAAGGGTTACTTCTCCAAGTGCCATAGCCTGAATGATGAGAGTAGACGCCTGGGAACCACTATTACCACCACTTGACATGATTAACGGAATAAAATTGGTAAGGATAATCCATTTTGCCAGCTCGTCGTTATAATAAGCCATTGCTGTAGCGGTCAGCATTTCACTTAAAAAAAGTATAATCAGCCAACCCACTCTTTTCCTGATTAACTGAAAGAATGGTGTTTCAAGATATGGATGATCGAGAGCTTCTGTTCCTCCAATTTTCTGAATATCCTCAGTAAATTCTTCCGTGGCTACCCACAATACATCATCAATGGTTACAATACCCAGCAAAAGTTTGTTGTTATCAAGCACCGGCAATGCCATTCGATTATTCATTTTGAAAGCCTGGTTGGCAGTCTCCTGATCATCATTTACATTGAGATAAATAAACCTGTTGTCGATTACATCCTCAACTTTCTTATCCGGGTCAGCAAGAATGATTTCACGGATTTTAATATCATCGATGAATATACCCTTTTCATCAACTACATAAATGACATCGATGGTTTCGCTGTCTTTGCCAACGTCGCGGATATGCCGGATAACCTGTCGTATGGTCCAATCCTTTTGAACAGCTATATAATCAGGTGTCATTAATCTTCCCACACTGCTTTCCGGATAACCCAAAAGAGACAAGGTGATCTTACGTTCTTCAGGGTCAAGCATTTTTATTAGCTCTTTCACCACTTCGTTTGGCAGGTCCTCTAAAAAAGAAGTGCGGTCATCCGCGGGGAGTCCGTTGAGTAATTCAGCAGTTTTGGATGGAGAGAGTTCCTGAATAATGCGTTTCTGTATCGCGAAATCCAAAATTTTAAATGTGCTTATTGCCCGATGAATACTCAGGTTGCCAAGAATTTCACCCTCATGCTCCGGGAATTCATAGATAAGTTCCGCCACATCACTAATATTCTGGTTATCCAGAAACGTGTGTAATGATTCCAGATCGTTTGATTGGAGGGCCTCCAAAAATTGATATTTAAGCGGGGTATTTTCGGTTTCGACGGTCATTCTTCAAATTTACAGCGAAGCCTTGATAAATTGCGTTTGAAAAGGCCCACTTTGTCGGATTCCGGCGGTTTAAATTGCATTATGATTTTATCATGTTTATTTATTGCTGATTCACCCGGCCGTGGGCGGGGCGTTTTTACGAACAAAGACCTTACAACCGGAAAACTTATTGAGGTTTCACCCGTCATAGTGATGAATAATGATGAAAGAAAACTCCTGGATCAAACCCTCCTTCACGATTATATATTTTTATGGGGCAAGACCGAAAATGAATGCTGTGTGGGATTGGGTTATTTGTCTATTTATAACCACGATTTTCATTCAAATGCCGAATATGAAATGGATTTTGAACTATCGGTAATCCGGATAAAAACTGTTCGTAATATTAAGAAAGCTGAGGAAATTTTTATTAATTATAATGGATCCTGGAACGACAGCAAACCACTGTGGTTTGATCCGGTTAAGGGACTTAAATAATTATTATTTTTTTGATCGGTTTAAAATCGGTGTATACCGGAATGATAAAAGGAATCCATAACTGTTAAGCTTCAGATTATCAATACCCATGTTTTTGAGTGGAAGTTTGAGGAAAGGTTCTGCCTGAAATGAAAATCCTTTTCCAATATCAGATTCCATACCCAATGAAATGTTAGCCACTTTAAACCAATAATTTACCTGTTCATCATTTTCTACTTTATACGCTAAAGGTCTCAGCCCATTATGAAAGAAATAAATATAGGTTTGTTTCATTATGAAATAGGACGAGAAACCTGCATTCGCAAAAAATTTAGTTTTTTCGTTTTTTGCAAAATCATAGCGAAGAGTCAGAGGGAGTTCCCACATATTCGATGATCCGTTTATATATTCTATTGGAGGCGGAGCTGCAAACATTGTTGTAGTATTTACTGACCTGCCCGTACTTTGACCGGGTGCCCAGTAAAATTTATTGGTATATATCATGCCGGAGTTTATGGAGATTTTATTTGTGAGATAATAACCAATTGTGAGTCCGATATTATTTCCAAGCTGGTCATTTGAAATTCCTCCGGCATCCGTATAGTCAGGTCCGAATGTCAAACCAAAATTTAGAGAGCGGTTTATTCGCAGAGCTCTGTACGATATAGGTGTCTTAGTGTGGGAGAGCTGATTCAAAAGTGAGTCGTTCCCTGTCACTTTGCCCAGGACAGTAGTCGAAGAAACAACAGAGGGCAAACTGAGTTGGTTTTTATCCCTTTGGGCATTGCTTTTTTCATCTAATCCATTGGATATAGAAGAAATACTTGGAGTGTTTGTACTTTCCTGTGTATCCTTATTATTCGCTTCTTTGTCGTTTGAGGCATTTATCAGATCTGATCTATAGGATACAATTCCCCCGGAAGAAGCTAAAGCTTGAAAATTCCTGCGTTTTGTTTTTGAATTTTTGTTGTCCGAAACAAATTTTGGTCTTGTGATATTTGAATTGTGATTTTTAATTTTTGCAGATTCGGTAGCGAAAGAATTGGTTCCAGTTCCTGAACTTTTTTCAACATCTGAACCCTGAATAACTCCTGCATCAGTATGATGAATTGAAGAAACACTATCCAAATGAATCGTGTTTCCATTTGCACGTTTAATATCAGATGATGAAGTTGAGGGGTCCTGGACTATTCGGTGACTTGTTCGTGTAGAATGTTGGCTATAATAAATGTTTTTAATTGCGAAAAAAGAAATCCCTGTAATCAATAGTATAGCCGATCCCCACATATATGGATTGATTCGGCCGAAACGAAAACCATCAGGCGGCCGCTCAGGAATTTGCTCTACAAGCTTCTGCTCGAGCTTGGTCCAGGATAAAGAAGAATGATCGGGTTCATAAAACTCCGCCGCATCTCTGCTTATCCTGTCAATATCTTTATCAGATAGGTTCGACATATGTTTTTACATCAGCTTTTTTTGTCAAGATTTTCCTCAGGTTTTCTCTTGCTTTTGATAAATTCGATTTGGATGCACCCACAGAAATTCCTAAATGTTTTCCAATTTCCTCGTGCGACATCCCTTCAATTACAAATAGATTAAACACTGTCCTGTAGGCAGGTGATAATAAACGGATTGCTTCAATGATTTCTTTATACGACAGTTTATCGATCCCGGTTTCCCCATGATCAGCTATTTTTTCTGATTCTTCTGAAAGCGTTTGTCCACGGAGATAAGCCGAATTTTTACGGTAATAATCGATGCAAGTATTTACAAGGATCCTCTTAAACCAGCCTTTCAGGGCCATGGAAGTTTCGAGGTGACGATTTTCGTCAAACTGATGAATATTTTTGAAAAATTTTGTGAACCCTTCATTAACAATTTCTTCTACCTGATATTGGTTATGTTGATAACGATAGCATATTTTCATGGCGTATCCCTTCAGGAATTCATACAATTCCTTTTGACTGGCCCGGTCATTTTGCCTGCAGCCAGCTATCAATGCGCTAATTTGATGGTTACCGTTTATCAATGGTTTTAAGGCCTTTTCCTAAGGTGAAGTTAATAGCGCAACCACTTCATCTTTATTAATTTACGTAAATCTTATGTTAAAGGTTGCCCCCCAATAATTTTAGTTCACCTTCTATAAAAACTTGAAGCTGAATGTTTTGCGGAGTCACTAACATGCCAATGATTTTAGCTTCTTTCAATGAGCCGACTGAATGAATTCCCTGCATCCATTCCCTGTTCAATAGCTGATCAATCATCGATTTATTCGCATTTAAAAGTGCTTCGATGTCCAGGTAAGATTTTCCCTGAATCGATTTGCGGATCTTATTTCTAAATAGACTTCTGGCGATTTTTAATGCCAAATCTTCCCCTTCAAGAGAATACTGAATATCTGGTAAACTCAAAGTTTGTTTTGCAGTATCAAGTACAGGTGTTCCCCGTAGGAAGATACTTCCATGGTTACTTCCTGCAAAATCAATTTGCAGTTCTATCTGGTGATTTCCGATACTACGTACAGTTGCATCTTTTATAACGATCGTTCTTCCTCTTACTTCAAAAACTTTATTATGGAGACTATCCCGCAAAATATTATTTAGAAATTCATAATCATAATTCACATTCATGTATAAGCGAATACCATTTCTGTTATCCGTTTGCAATAAGGCTGGCAGGGTCGCTGGTTCTGGAAAATGGTTTACAGGATCAGAACTGAACTGAGGTCTGCAGGATATGCCCAGTGAAATTGAAAAGCTGTCTTTTACATAATTTATCTGCCCGATGCGGACTGAAGATGGGTTTAGTTGAAAATATCCATACTTACCAATAAAAATCTTTCTATAACTACTGTCTTTCAGTCGCATTTTCAATTTTTCAAAGTTTAACCCTGCAATGTTTTGATCCATTGTTGATGAAAAAGTAAG